>NZ_KV815549.1:0-12262 GCF_001814285.1 Enterococcus sp. HMSC076E04
TTTTCTATTTACACAAAATATTTTACACTCTCGATTAAACAAAAGAAAAGCTATCCGATTAAATAAAGATATGGATAGCTTCTAACAAATTGCATACTTTCACATGGGCTAAATAAATGATCGTAGACAGTAATTGCTACTTACAGCCCAGTCTTACAGACCCACTTCCGTTTACATAACTCCAAGAACCAGTGAAACTCTTCCCTTTAGTCAAGCAATACAAAACACAAGCCGCAACAATTGTAACAGCAAGTAATAGAAGAATAGCAATTGCAACGGTATACCAAACAACTTGATCTTCTGCCAAATAAATATTTTGACTTGTAATAGTTGGTGCTGAATAATCCATAATAGAATCTCCTTTAATTTTTTTATCATTTCAAAACTACTAATCATTAGAATTTAGTAGTTCTGTAATAATCGTATGTCCGTCACCAAAGAAGGGCAATAAATTGATAATGTGAAACATAAAAATAAAAGCAGGTATTCTTATCCACAAATTATCTGATAAGAAATAGAGTAGAACACCTAAAAAGAAAACAAAAATCGCTCCTGAAAACGTAATGAGGATATTAGATTTTCTATCTAATACTTTTTCTCTAACAATTGACATAGATAAAGTTTTTATTGATAAATACCCGTGATTATGATGAGTGATCTTCCTATATAAAATCAAATGAGTGGTTTCATGAAGTATGATGCTCATTAGCAAAACGAGATAGGAAAAAGCTGGGAATAGAATCCATAAAAACTCTAAACGAATTTCTTGAAAAGATAAGAACAGAAAAAGTAAACATAATAAATTTACTCCACATACGAAAGTAATTATTGGGAAATTCTCTTTTAAAACATGAAAGCACACTTCCAAGAAAATTTTTAACGTTTTTTCATTGTGAATACTATGACTGGTTCGCAAATTTTTTTGAATTTTTTTAATACTACAAGAGATTTTTTCTTTAATAGAGGTTCTTTTAGGAAGTGTATAATTGATAATCCCCCTATTATTTAAGGCTTGTAGAAAAACTACTAGGTCTTTTTTTAAATTTTCTTTTGGCACATCAGGAAATTCTTCTTGAAACCATTGAAATAGTTCTTTCAAACTGATTTTCTTGGTTTCTATTAATTTATTGCAAATTAGTAATCCTATTGAATCTACTATCATTTCCAATTTGGGAATTCTTTTATCAAATATTCTTTGATTTTCTATATAAATCTCCGGATGTATAAAAATATCAAAACTAAAAATTGTGTTATCATTGAAAAAAATCACATTTCTTATCTTTTCATTTATCAAAAAATTTTCTCCTTACCCTTAAAAAATCAGCGAACATCAATGAACCAATCTTTGAATGATTTAAAAAAATAGCAAACATATTTTCACCACCTCTTTGTTTTGTTCTTTGCATGTTTTATTTATGTGTTATTATAGTAGCTAAGAAACAGAAATTTAAATTATGGTCAAAATTTTCACATCATAAAAATTAAAATAACGGAGGAAATATGGAAATTCATAAATTATTGAGAAAACTCCGTGTAGAAAGAGGGCTTTCTCAAAAAGAGTTATCAAAGGGAATAATAACTAGAGAAACTTTTGTGAAATACGAAAATGGCAAAACAAATATTCCATTTTTTGTTTTAATTGAATTACTGGAGAAGATGAATTTAAGTTTAGATGAATTTATTTTTTATTTAGACAAAGATATCCTAAGAGAAAAGAATTGGAGCTTAAAGAAATTAATAAAGAAAATCAGAGAAGACAAATCAATTTCTCAACATATGTTGCAAGCACTTCGAAAAAAAGCCAGAAATACAAATAATATAGTAGATATCAGGAATTATTTAGTTGCTAAGACGATCGGTTGGTATCAATTAGCAGATAGCGAAAGAAAACTAAACAACTCTGATAAAGAATATCTATCCGAGTTAAAAAATTATTTGGAAGCTGTTGATGATTGGGGAAGATTTGAAATGGCAACCTTTACTACTCTTTTATTTGTTTTTGAAACAAATTACATAAACGGTAGATTATCAGACATTGAAAGAAAAATAGAAAAAAATAAAGATTTTGAGATTTTTCATTCCATATTGATTGGTATGTATAACAATGCTTTTTTATTAATGCTCGAACGAAAAGAAACCGTTTTAGCTAAAAAATATTTAGAGAAGATAGCTGATGTTCGTCACAGACTGTTATTTTTTGGAGATACAGGTGTTTACTGTAATTTTTATAAATTACTTTTCGATCATTTAACAGAAGAATCTGGACGAGCAAATGATTTATTAGAATATTTTCAAGGATTAAAAATGATTGGTTCACATAACCTATCTAAACGTTTCAAAGACGACTTAAAGAAATTTGAGCTTATTTACAATATCACACCAATAATTTTTGTAGATTAATCATTGTAGGCAAGTAGTAAAAATGGGAACAATCACTGTGAATTTAAACAATTATGATCTTTATTATGTATGTAGAAAAACGGTGAAACAGCAATAATGAATAAAAAGAAGATATTTAATGACCAAGTAGTAATAGATTCCGTCAAAATAAACAAAAATAAGGAGTTGAAAGGCAATAAATTACACTGAGCTATCAGTTACAGAACTCACTTTTTCTGAGTTAAACTGAGAAATTGGATACTAAAAAGTACTAAAGCTAAAAATTTAGAAGCTTTAGTACTTTTTATTTTCTCTTTATTTCTGTCTTCATATTCCTACCAACTGATACATGAAAAACTGTGACGACGTTTGCTACAATATTTTCAGAAAAAATCAAACCAACTTTGTTTATTGTTCTTTCTATATATCAAATTATCCCCTACCTTATGGAATTTTCAGCCGCTTTTGGTAGAAAATTGGAAAAATCAGGTAGAAATAGGTCGCTTTTTCTCTCTTTAGAAGGTTGATAAATCCCAAGTTTTACTGAGTTTTGCCATCATTTCCGATACATCTTGAATTCTAAGAATAGATCATTATAGATGCCTAGGTATTTCGATCCTAGATCTTCGTAGACTTCAAGATGAGAGATCGTGTCATCAGATGGATAAAATTGTTCGTCCGACGAAATGTCTTTTGGCAATAACGCTTTTGCTTTTTCGTTTGGTGTAGAATAACCAATATACTCTGCATTTTGTGCCGCGTTTTCCGGTTCTAGCATAAAGTTGATGAAATCATAGGCACCTTCTTTATTTTTCGCGGTTTTTGGCATAACGATATTATCAAACCAAAGATTGGACCCTTCTGGTGGGATCACGTAATGTAAATGTTCATTTTCCCACATCATATCGGCAGCTTCGCCAGAAAATGTTACTGCCACGGAAGCTTCTTCATTGATCATGTACATTTTGATCTCATCAGCCACGATTGCTTTGACATTTGGTGTTAGATGATTCAATTTATTTGCTGCTTCTGTCAGCTGTGCCATATTCTTACTATTCAAAGAATAGCCTAAACTATTCAAAGAAAGCCCCATAACTTCTCGTGCACCATCAATCAGCATCAAACTGTCTTTCAATTCCGGCTTCCACAAATCATCCCAATGCTGGATTTGATCTGCATCAAAGAATTTATCATTATATACGATCCCTAAAGTTCCCCAAAAATATGGAATCGAATACTGATTATCTGGATCAAAATCCAAATTTAAAAATCGTGGATCGATATTATTTAATCCTTTGATCTTTGAATGATCTAAGGGTAGCACTAGTTTTTCTTTGATCATTTTTTGGATCATATATTCACTTGGAATAGCGATATCATAGTTTGTTCCACCTTGTTGGATCTTTGTGAACATCGCTTCATTAGAATCAAATGTTTCATAATTTACTTTGTATCCATATTCTTTTTCAAATTTCGTGATCAAACTAGGATCGATATAATCCCCCCAGTTATAGATCGTCAGTACCTTCGCTCCACTCATGCCACTTGTTTTTTCAAGTTGACGTACACCAAGCAGCAGCACCGCAATAATGATGAGAATACCTAAAAACAGAGATTGTAATTTTTTCATCGTAGCCGTGCCACCCCCTCGCGTACTCTTCTGTTTTTCTTCAACCGTTTTGGACGGTTTTCTTTACTAATGAAGTAGTAACCAATGACCAATATCATGGAGAACAAGAAAACTAATGCACTTAGCGCATTGATTTCTAAACTGATTCCTTGTCTTGCACGAGAATAAATCTCTACTGAGAGCGTTGTAAAGCCATTTCCTGTGACGAAAAACGTAACCGCAAAATCATCAAGAGAATAGGTAAATGCCATAAAATACCCAGCTATGATCCCTGGAGAAAGATAAGGCAAAATGATATTTTTGACTACTTGCAAATTATTCGCACCAAGATCTCTAGCCGCATCAACCATTGAATCGTTCATTTCTTGCAATTTTGGCAAGACCATCAAGACGACGATTGGAATGCTGAAAGCAATATGGGAAAGCAATACACTCTGAAAACCTAATCCGAACCCTAGTAGTGTAAAGAAAATCAAGAAACTAGCACCGATAATAACATCAGGAGAGACTAATAAGATGTTATTCATGCTCAACAACGCTGTCCGTGCACGTCGTTTCTTCGTGTAATAGATCCCCATAGCCCCAAATGTCCCGATGATCGTGGCGATCAATGCAGATAAGAAAGCCAACATGAACGTATTCAATACGATAATGATCAAACGAGTATCTTCAAAAACAGCTTCATAATTTTCCCAAGTGAACCCTGTAAAGCTGTTCATCGTTCCTCCTTCATTGAAGGAATAAAAAATCAGATAGAAGATCGGTGCATATAAGAATAAAAAGACGATCCCTAAATAAAGATACGACCATTTAAATTTTTTCATTTATGAGCGACCTCCTTTTTTCTTCTCGCCTGTCAGGAGCATCACGATAAACATAGCAATGATTAAAATCACACCGATCGTAGAACCCATCCCCCAGTTTTGCGTAACCAAGAAATGCTGTTCGATAGCTGTTCCTAAAGTGATCACTCGGTTTCCACCAATCAGACGAGTGAGCATGAATAAAGAAAGAGAAGGAATAAAGACTGCTTGGACGCCGCTTTTCACACCATTTAATGATAATGGAAAAATCACTCGTCGGAAGGTCTCAAAGCTATTCGCTCCTAAATCTCTGCTGGCACTGATCAAAGAAGGATTCATCTCTTCCAATGCATTGAAAATCGGCATAATCATAAATGGAATCTCGATATACGTTGCGACGAACAAGAAACTGAAGTCTGTGAACAATATCTGTTTCGGTCCGATCCCGATAAAATCAAAGAAATGATTCACGCTGCCGTGAACACTGAAAATTCCAATAAATGCGTAAGCTTTAAGCAGCAGATTCACCCATGTAGGCAAAATAATCAACATCAGCCATAATTGCTTGTGCTTCAGTTTTGTTAAAAAATAAGCAGTCGGGTAACTAATGATCAGTGTAAAAAACGTGATCAAAAATGCATACCATACAGAATTGATCGTCATAGAAAGCGATGTCCCCGACGTAAAATAAGATAGATAGTTATTCAGCGTGAATTGCCCATTCATATCAAAAAAAGATTGATAAATGATCATTAATACAGGCGCGATCACGAATAAACCGAGCCACAAAATATAAGGGACGGAATAGATCCTGCGCATTGTTTTCATTCTTGTCCCCCCTATTCTTCGTAACTGTCAAGACGTGCATCGAATTCTTCTTCAGACTCGTTGAAACGCATGACATGGATATCTTCTGGCTCAAAGGCCAATCCTACTTTGCTTCCTTCTTTAGCTTTTTTCGTCGAATGGACCATCCATTCATTTTGCTGTTCATCATAACAGATGATTTCATAATGGACACCACGAAACAGCTGAGTATCGACCGTTACGACTAGCTTTCCTTTATCTGGTGTCGTGATCGTCAAATCCTCTGGGCGTAAAACAACTTCAACTGGCTCATTCGGGCGCATCCCGCCATCGACACATTCAAATTGCTTACCAACAAACTCAACTAGATTATCTTCGATCATCACACCGTCCACGATATTGCTTTCCCCAACAAAATCAGCAACGAAATGATTGATTGGCTCATCATAAATATCTACAGGCGTACCACTTTGGACGATTTTCCCTTTATTCATGACAAAAATCTCATCACTCATCGCCAACGCTTCTTCTTGATCATGAGTCACAAAAATAAACGTGATCCCTAATCGTTGTTGCAGATCCCGCAGTTCATACTGCATATCTGTACGTAGTTTCAAATCAAGCGCCGATAACGGTTCATCTAGTAACAATACTTTAGGTTCGTTCACGATTGCTCGTGCAATCGCTACACGCTGTCTTTGACCACCAGACATTTCACTGATCTCCCGTTTCTCATATCCAGGAAGCTGGACCATACGCAATGCATCTTTTACCTTCTTTTCGATATCAGATTTGGACATTTTTTTGATCTTCAATCCAAAAGCAACGTTATCAAAAACATTCATATGAGGAAAAAGTGCATAATCTTGGAAGACGGTGTTTACTTGTCGCTTATTAGCTGGCAAATCATTCAACCGTTTCCCTTCAAAATAGATGTCCCCTTCTGTAGCTTCAGTGAATCCAGCTATAATACGTAGGATCGTTGTTTTACCACAGCCGGAAGGACCAAGCAGTGTATAAAATTTTCCTTGTTCGATCTCAAAACTTACTTTTTTTAATACTGTTTCATCATCATAGCTTTTCACTACTTGATCAAATGAAATGATTGGTTTCCCCACGTTTTTACCCCCTATATTACAAATATGATTGTGTCGCGACAATCAATACTTTTGTTCGTTTTTTGAGATGATTCCTTAATTGATGTTGTTTTGTCGCTTGATAATAGATCGACTGTCCTGCTTTTGCCACATAGACCGTCTCTCCTAAGCTTAACTCTAATTCCCCTTCTAATACAAAAATAAACGTTTCAGATAATGAAGGTTCAAACGTCTTATATTCTCCTGCACCTTCAAAAGTTAGTAAAACAGGCTCCATTTCTTTTTCATTCGAATCAGCCACCAGCCATTCCAATTCATACCCGTTTTCTTCATCGAAATAAACCGTATGATCTTCTTTTGAATAAACCACTTGCAGATTCGCTGCTTCTTGATGAAAAAATTCTTCTGGAGTGACACCTAAGACTTCAAGAATAGAAAAGAATGTTTCCATTGATGGTGAACTTAAATCTCGTTCCAACTGGGAAATATACCCTTTTGACAAATCTGTGCGTTCGCCTAGTTCTTCTTGTGTCAAATTCTTTTGGATGCGCAAATTTCTTAACTTCTCACCAATTTCCATAATTTCCTCCGTATGAAGTTTTCTAATAGTAAACTTCTGGTTTACTACCACTCGTATTAGTATACGAATTTTATTGCAAAAGGCAACCCTTTTTAACATTTTTTTTGCTGAATATTTCTTTATCTTTTCGAATCATTTCTACTTATTCGATTCTTTCTTTTTTCTGCCTCTTTCACCTAATTTTTGTCTAAATTTAAGGAAGAACCAGAATAAAAAAGTAGGCTTTGTGGTATGATAAAAGAAAATTTTTAAAAGGAGTGTCTCACGAATGAACGCTTTTCGATCTTTTCAGGTAATAAATGAACCTGTTTTCCATACAGCAATCAGTGATCTGCCATTTACTGAATTGGCTGAAAATGAAGTCTTGGTAAAAATTGCCTATTCTGATGTCAATTATAAAGATGCATTGGCAATGAGCGAGTCCGGTCAGGTGATACGAACCTATCCGATGACTCCAGGGATTGATTTATCCGGAACTGTCGTCCAAAGTAAAGATTCACGTTTTTCAGAAGGAGATCTTGTACTTGCTACTGGTTTTGGGCTTGGTGTCACCTATCCAGGCGGTTACAGCCAATACCAAAAAGTACCAGGAGACTGGTTAGTCCCTCTACCGAAAAATATGACACTGCGTCAAGCGATGATTTTTGGTACAGCAGGGTTTACTGCTATGTTGTGTGTGAACGCTTTAATCCGTCAAGGCATAACCTCCAATAAAAAAATTGTCGTTACTGGTGCTTCTGGCGGTGTAGGCAGTGTAGCTGTCGCCCTGTTACATAAACACGGATTCCAGTCAATCATTGCTTTTTCCAGAAAAGAAGAGTCTGTCACATGGCTAAAAAGTTTAGGTGCTTCTCAAGTCGTACGTCCTGATGAATTTCTGCCAGAAACAACAAAAGCTTTAGGAAAACAGCAAATCGATGCTGTCATCGACACAGTAGGTGGTGAGCAACTAAGTAGTCTTCTTCCATTGATCTCTTATAACGGTGTAGCAGCTTTATGCGGCAATGCAGGGGGAATCAAACTAAACACGACCGTTTTGCCTTTTATTCTGCGAAACATCCAATTGATTGGCATCGATTCTGTCAATGTACCTATTGAACAACGTCCTTCTTTATGGCAACAGATGGCAGATTTGCAGATAGCAGATGACTTAGTTGCCCAAGAAGTTACTCTGGAGCAGTTGCCTGAAACAGCAACTAAACTACTTGCTGGGACGCATCAAGGAAGAACACTGGTAAATGTAGGTGACCAAAAATGAAGGTTCTGATCACAGCTGGAGGGACAACTGAAAAAATCGATCAGGTACGTGCTATTACGAATCATTCGACAGGACGATTAGGACAAGCTTTAGCTGATCACTTAGCTGCCAACCCAGATACCACAGTCGATTACGTGACTACGAGACAAGCACTGAAACCGGAAAGACGTTCCAATATAACGATCTATACGATTGAGTCTGCCCAAGACTTGTTTTTGCAATTAGAAGCACTCTCAAAAAAAGAACACTATGATGCAATTATCCACAGTATGGCAGTCAGTGATTTTACTCCTGCTTTTAGTTTTTCAGAAGAACAGTTGGCAAAAAAACTACCCGCTTCTTCAACGCAAGAAGAACTGGCCAATTGGTTTGCAGAAAATGAACAAACAAAGAACTCTGCTTCAAAAATCTCTTCTGACACTGAGCATCTTGTGCTCGTTTTGAAGAAAACGCCAAAAATCATTTCTTATCTGCGTGAATGGCAGCCGAAAGCGAAAATCATTGGTTTCAAACTATTAGTAGATGTACCAAAGGAATCACTTCTTACAGTCGCCAAAAACAGTCTGATAAATAACAAAACTGATTTTATTTTCGCAAATGATTTGACAGAAATCCATGGCGAGACACACCACGGCTATCTCTTATCTAAAGATGGGACAGTGGAAGAAGCACAAAGCAAATCTGAGATTGCTGCATTGATTACTGATAAAATTAGATTGGAGGAATCAAAATGAAAAAGATCTTATTAGGCGTTACCGGAAGTATTTCTGCTTACAAAAGCGCCGATCTTACAAGTCAATTTGTCAAATCAGGTGTCCAAGTAGATGTGATTATGTCTCAAAGCAGCACACATTTTATCACGCCATTAACCTTGCAATCTCTGTCGAAGCGAGCAGTCCATACAGATGTCATGCAAGAATCAAATCCACAGGTGATCAATCATATCGAACTAGCCAAACAAGCTGACTTGTTTCTCATCGCACCTGCTACAGCAAACATTATCGGCAAGCTAGCAAACGGCATTGCAGACGATCTCCTTTCAACAGTCGCAATGGCGCTTCCGGAGGGAACACCAAAACTGATTGCCCCTGCCATGAACACGAATATGTATCAAAACTCGATCACTCAGCGTAATCTGGAAACATTGAGATCTGTCGGCTATCAGGAAATCGAACCAAAAGAATCTCTTTTAGCTTGCGGAGATTTTGGAAAAGGTGCTTTAGCTGATATTCAGACGATCATCGAACAGGTCATGCTGACTCTTAACGAAAGAAATGCTTAGTGAAAAAGGAGTACTTATGAAAAATACAAAAAATTTTACTTTGACTGCGATGTTTTTAGCTATTTTGATTTTATTAGCTGTTACGCCTCTAGGGTTTATTCCTATTGGCCCAATAAATGCAACAACCATGCATATACCTGTAATCATTGCTTCGATCGTTTTAGGACCAAGACTAGGTGCTTTTCTTGGCGGTACATTTGGACTGATCAGTATGATTCGAAGTACGGTTATCCAAACACCTTTGTCTTTTGTCTTTTCTCCGTTCATCCCAGTCATCGGAACTGAACATGGAAGCTGGAAAGCCTTGTTGATCGCGTTTATCCCTCGGATCTTGATTGGTGTTGTTCCTTATTTCGTTTATAATGGTCTGCGTAAACTGATGAAACAAAAAGCAGATACCGTCTCTTTATTCTTAGCAGGACTTGCCGGCTCATTGACCAATACGATTTTAGTGATGAATATGATCTACTTTTTATTCCAGCAAGATTACGCCAAAGTCATCGGGACAAATTTAAATGCTGTTTATTCAGCTATTCTTGCAGTTATTTTTACAAGTGGCGTACCTGAAGGAATCGTCGCTGGTCTTGCGACTGCAGCAGTATGCAATGTCTTGTTAAGATACTTCAAGCGCCCTTCTCTTCATCACTGATAGTCATCGTAGCCGATGTCTGATTTTTTTTTCTTTTGGTGTTACTATTAAATAGTAAGATTTGACGTCGAAAGGATGATCCAAATGAAAATTTTTGTTGTAGGTGCAAACGGACAGATTGGCCGACACCTGATAAAAGATCTAGCTTCAAGTCCCCACGAAATTTTTGCTGGGGTAAGAGATGTCGCTTCCCAGACATTAGTGAAAAAAGAGAATGTTTCGTATGTCTCTTTTGATTTGACTTGGTCCGTGGAAAAAATGGCTGAAGCATTCAAAGGTATCGATGTATTGATTTTTGCTGCCGGTTCTCAAGGAAAGAATCTTCTGCAAGTAGACTTGGATGGTGCAATCAAAACAGTTATCGCAGCTGAAAATGCGCATGTCTCTCGTTATCTGATGGTCAGTGCTGTTTATGCAGATGAACCAGCAAAATGGCCTGAGTCCATGACAGATTATTATATTACTAAACATTATGCAGATGAATGGCTGAAACGAACTAACTTAGATTTTGTCATTCTTCAACCAGTCACATTGACGAACGATGAAGAAGTCACCTCCATTCAATTGACTAAGCCTAATGAAAAAGCAGCCAAAACGATTTCTCGTTCTACAGTTGCTGCTGTACTTGCCGCTCTTGTGGAAGAAACGGATATTTCCCGTACGACTCTAGTACTTTCTGAAGGTAGCAAAGAGTTGAATACAGCATTCCAAGAATGGGCAAAGGAGGAATAGATCCATGCGTGCCATTTCAATCAAGCATCCTGGTTCTGTAGATGTATTAGAACAAATAGAAGTGCCTGTTCCTGAACCAAAACAAGGCGAATTATTGATCAAAGTCCATACAGCAGCGGTCAATCGAACAGATATCATGAAAAGAGAATCAGTCTCTTTAAAACCTCCCTATCCTATTTTGGGTGTCGAAGTAGCTGGAGAGGTAGTTGAGAATAAAAGTGATATCTCCACTTTTACTCCTGGGACAAAAGTGTACGGATTAGTCAATCTAGGTGGTTATGCTGAATATGCTGTGATGCCTGCCGATCGAGCAATCCTTCTCCCTGATACGTTAGATTATGTTTCTGCTGCTGGAATCTCAGAAGTTTTTCTGACTGCTTATCAAACACTTTATTGGCTTGGAAAATTACAAGAAGGCGAAACTGTTTTGATCCACGCAGGAGCAAGTGGTGTTGGAACAGCAGCGATCCAATTAGCTAGACAACTTTCTCACGCGAAAATCATCGTTACTGCAGGATCAGAAGAAAAGCTCGCCTTTTGTAAAGAACTCGGTGCAGATGAATTGATCAACTATAAAAAACAAGATTTTCAAGAAGAGGTAAGAAAGATCACTGATGGTCGAGGAGTCGATGTTATCTTGGATTTCATCGGCGCTTCTTACTGGGAAAAGAACTTAGCTTCTATAGCCGTTGATGGCCGCTGGGTCTTGATTGGTATGCTTGGCGGAACCATTGTGTCTGAGATAGACCTTGGTGTATTGATTGGGAAACGCGTCCAACTTCTTGGTACATTATTGACACCTAGAAGTGATCAGTATAAAGCAGAGCTCGCACAAACTTTTATGGAAAAAGCGGGACCTTTTCTAGAAAATGGCAAGATTCGGCCAATCATTGACCGTACATTCCAATTCAGCGAAGTCAAACAAGCGCATGAATATATGGAAGCAAACAAAAACATCGGAAAAATCATTTTGAAGATAGCTGAATAAAACCATGCTGATCAAAAAAGAGACTGGGACAGAAGCGTTTAACTCCAAGAAATAAGA
>NZ_KV815550.1:0-329 GCF_001814285.1 Enterococcus sp. HMSC076E04
TTTTCGTCATACACTGACCACACATAAGCACCATCCCAATAACGACCATTATTATAATAATTCGTAAATTCATTATTCCAAAGGTAAATATGCAGATGATCTTTATCTGGGAAAAGACGATCATTCAACTGGTTAAATTCTTCTTCCGTTCCTGCCGCTCCTTGAGGCGCATCAAGAAAAGAAGTCCGATAGATACCATCCTCAGCCCATAATGCTTTAGGGGTGACTCTTTTCGCCTTCATCATTTCTTTATTCACATAAATAGGATAATCTTTCATCTTGTCAAAAAATCGGATATCCGTATAGTTGATTTTTTCTTCTCTGAATTC
>NZ_KV815551.1:0-23282 GCF_001814285.1 Enterococcus sp. HMSC076E04
AGAACCATTTACACAAAATTATTGACGCTCCCATTTTATTCTGGGTTACTTGTGCATATAAAATTATTGTTCTACATTGTTTAAAAACATGGCGTAAAAAAGATTGTTTACTGATCGTCTCATCCCTCCCGTTTATCTATTTCATGATTCAGATTTGGGATGATTCAGATACTGATCCCCTTTTTTTATCCAATTATTTAGTTGGGTTAGTATTTTCGATAGTATTTTTTATTTGCATACTAATTTATCTGAATACAAAAAATTAAGTTTTCCAGCTCTTAGGGCTGGCTTTTTTTGTTTTTAGTCTATTTTTTCTGAAAAGTTACTTGAATAAATACACTTTTTGAGAGATTATAGCCAAACTATTTTTTAAAACAGCTAGGAATTTTGCGCTAACTTAAGCGACATCACTCAGTTTATACATGTTTTCTTTTGATTAATCTAAAGTTGTTTCCGACTAAACTACTGATTCCAGGGTATACAAGACATGATTAGATGGACACCTATTCTCATATTACAAATAAAATGAGAATTGAAATGGTAGATATCATGGAGAATTTTACCAACAAAAAAACCACCGGTGACATTCCGGTGGCAAACCCATGTAAATATGGTATTTTTTTCAGTATTGTCAAATAGACCTCTTACTACTTCTTACTTTCTTCTTCGTCCATTTTCAGAACGGCCATGAAGGCTTCTTGCGGAACTTCGACGGAGCCGATTTGTTTCATCCGCTTCTTCCCTTCTTTTTGTTTCTCTAAGAGTTTACGTTTACGAGAAACATCTCCACCATAACATTTAGCCAAGACGTTTTTACGCAAGGCCTTGATGTCTGAACGGGCAACGATTTTTTGTCCAATAGCTGCTTGGATTGGCACCTCAAATTGTTGGCGTGGGATTAGTTTTTTCAGTTTTTCAACGATTGCTTTTCCACGTTCATAGGCAAAGTCTCGGTGAACGATAAAGCTTAATGCATCGACTTTTTCTCCATTCAGCAAGATGTCCATCTTCACTAACTTGCTTTTTTGATAACCAGACATTTCATAATCCAATGAGGCATAGCCTTTTGTACTTGATTTCAATTTGTCAAAAAAGTCAAAGACGATTTCAGAAAGCGGAATATTATAGACGACATTTACTCGGTAATCGTCTAAATAATCCATCGTAATGAATTCACCCCGTTTTCGTTGAGAAAGTTCCATGACTGCACCGACAAAATCATTGGGCACCATAATCTGTGCTTTGACAAATGGTTCTTCTACATCTTGGATCGTTACAGGTTCAGGAAAATCTGCCGGGTTATCAACTGTAGCAGTCGTACCATCTGTTTTATTAACATGGTAAATAACGGATGGTGCAGTCGTAATCAATTCTAGATTGAATTCTCGTTCCAAACGTTCTTGGACGACATCCATATGAAGAAGTCCTAAGAATCCGCAGCGGAACCCAAATCCCAATGCTTGAGAAGTTTCTGGTTCGAATTGTAAAGCAGCATCGTTCAATTGCAGTTTTTCTAAAGCTTCCCGCAAATCGTTGTAACGAGAAGTATCAATTGGATAAAGACCACAATAAACCATCGGATTCATTTTTCGGTAACCTGGTAAAGCTTCAGCGGCAGGATTGTCTGCTAATGTTACTGTATCCCCTACTCGAGTATCTTGGACAGTTTTGATACTTGCTGTGATATAACCAACATCACCGACCATCAAAAAGTCTCTAGCAACTGCTTTTGGCGAGAAGACCCCGACTTCTGTAACATCAAATGTTTTGCCATTACTCATCAGTTTGATTTTATCTCCGGGTTTGACCATACCGTCCGTGATCCGGACATTTAGAACAACACCGCGGTAACTATCATAAATAGAATCAAAGATCAAAGCTTTTAGCGGTGCATCTAAGTCTCCACTTGGTGCTGGAACATATTCCACAATCTGCTCGAGAATATCTTCAATTCCAATCCCTGCTTTTGCACTAGCTAATACAGCTTCACTAGCATCGATTCCGATTACGTCTTCGATTTCTTGACGGACACGTTCGGGATCTGCTGCGGGTAGGTCGATTTTATTGATGACTGGCAGGATCTCCAAATCATTGTCTAACGCTAAATAAACATTGGCCAATGTTTGTGCTTCGATTCCTTGGGCTGCATCAACCACTAAAACGGCGCCTTCACAGGCAGCAAGGCTTCGAGAGACTTCATAGGTGAAGTCGACGTGCCCTGGAGTGTCAATCAAGTGAAAGATATATGTTTCTCCGTTTTTCGCTGTGTAATTGAGTTCTACAGCATTTAATTTAATCGTGATTCCACGTTCACGTTCCAAATCCATCGAGTCTAACAGCTGATCTTGCATTTCGCGAGACGTCACAGTGTGCGTCATTTCTAAAATACGATCGGCCAATGTAGATTTTCCATGGTCGATATGAGCAATGATCGAAAAATTACGAATCTGCTCTTGGCGTTCTTTCATTTTCTTTATATCCATAGCGTCTCCTCTTTTCATATAATCAGCACTTTCCATTATACCAACGAAAAGCAGTAATTTAAAGACTTTTTAATTAGTCAGCTTTAGAAGTTTTTTTGGTAGAATTTTGCTATACTGTTATCAAGCTAATAAATGGAGATGAAAAAATGGATCAAAAAGATTTTAGAGAAAATCTTGAATTAAAACCAGTCACTCAAGAACATATCGATCAGTTCAACGAATTACTTTCCTATGTGTTCCAAGTGACTGAAGCAGATATCGAGGAAAGCGGGTTTGAGAATAAACGAGCTTTTATCCGTTCCAAAAGACCGATTTTAGAAGTATCAAAAGTGTTCGGGTGGTTTCATGAAAACAAACTAATCTCTCAAATCGCTATCTATCCTTGTGAAGTCAATATTCACGGTGCACGTTATAAAATGGGAGGCGTGACTGGAGTTGGAACTTATCCAGAATATGCGAACCACGGATTGATGCAAGATTTAATCATCGTTGCATTGGATAATATGCGCAAGAACAAGCAATGGATCTCTTATTTGTATCCTTACAGTATCCCCTATTATCGGCGCAAAGGATGGGAGATTATGTCTGATAAACTTTCCTTTAAAATCAGAGATACACAGCTACCTAAACAAGTCCCAGTAAGTGGGATGGTTGAACGATTACCAGTTGATCATCCAGATGTATTTGCCGTTTATGACAAATTTGCCCAACGAAACCATGGTGCTTTATTCCGCAGTAATTTTCATTGGGAAGAATATTGGCGTTTCGAAAATGAAGATGAGCGCACAGCCGCTGTCTACTACGATAGCAATCATGAACCAAGAGGTGTTCTATTCTACTGGGTAGCTGAAGAAATATTTCACGTAAAAGAAATGTTCTATCTTGATCAAGAAGCTCGAAATGGCTTATGGAACTTTATTTCCGCACATTTTTCCATGATTTACTGGGTACATGGAGATATTTACAAAAATGAACCCTTAGCTTTTTTGATTGAAGACAGTCAGATCAAAGAGCAGATCGAACCATATTTTATGGCTCGGATCGTTGATGTAAAAGAATTCCTACAACATTTTCCGTTTGTTGGAACAGCTGATGCTTTTCATTTCATCATTGAAGATCCTGTCGCTCCTTGGAATAATGGCATCTTCGCCTTAACATGGGATGAACAAGGACAAGTCCGTGTCTTGAATGAACCTATAGGAAAACCTGTTCGATTGAATATCCAAACATTGACATGCTTGATGATGAATTATCGACGTGCTTCTTATTTGGCAAGAATCGAACGGTTAGAAACAGATGAAGAAACACTGAAGTCACTAGAGCGTATTATTCCAAATATGGAAGCTTACTTTAGCGATTATTTTTAATAAAAAGGATGATGTTTAGATGAAAATTTATTTTGCCGCACCAATGTTTGCTAAAAGTGATTTGTTATATAACGAGCAGATAGTTAAAGAAGTCAGAGAGATCTCTTCTAAACTTTCAATTTATCTTCCTCAAGAAAATGAAGCAATCAATGACAAAACTGCTTATGCAGACAGTCGGATGATTGCTCTTGCAGATACAGAAAAAGTGCTGGAAAGCGATTTGATGATCGCTTTATTAGATGGATTGACGATTGATGCTGGCGTAGCATCAGAAATCGGTGTGGCTTATGCGAAAGGTATCCCAGTGATTGGCTTGTATACTGATACCCGGCAGCAAGGCGGAGCCCACCCGAAAAAAATCGCTGCGCTACAGGAAACAGCTGAGAATCAATTTCACTATCTGAACTTATATACAGTAGGACTGATCAAATTGAACGGAAAAGTGGTTTCTTCAGAGACTGAGTTGCTTTCAGAAGTAAAAAGATTTTTAGATGGAGGGACTTTCAGTGATTAAAGAAATCAAAAAGGTTCAAATAGCTTTACTTGCTTTTGGTGTATTCGTTGTCTGTTATAATTTTTATGAATTTATCACCCAAAAGTATTCGACTTCTCAAGGAATCACATTTATCGTGGAATCTTTATTAGGGATTGCATTGATTTTCATGCCACAAGTCATTTTGACAGTTTTCAAACTTAAAATTCCAGCAGCAATCGTTTTGTTTTACTGGTTTTTCTTATTTATCTCTGTCTTTTTAGGTACAGGGATGCATTTGATTAGTATCATCTCTTTTTGGGACAAAATCTTACATGCAGTGAGTCCAATGGTTCTGACAGCTCTTGGCTATGGATTGATTGGTTACTTGATGAAAGATGCGGAGATATCAAAAACCAGTCCTTGGTTGTTCCTCTTATTCGGCTTTGCGTTTGCTGGACTTTGCGGCGTGTTTTGGGAGTTCTGGGAATTCTTATGCGACCAGTTCTTAGGCATGAATCTTCAACGTTTTGCTGCTTCTGATGGCACACTGTTTGTTGGACGAGCAGCATTGATGGATACGATGGGCGACTTGCTGACAAATACGATAGGTGCTGCCTTGATGGGATTGTTTGCTTGGTCTCAAAGTAAAAAAGATGAGCGTTACTTTGAAAGTTATAAATTAGAAAAAGTGAAAAATACTTAATAACAAAGGTCGTGACAGAAGTGGACAGCTCAAAAAATTTCGGCTTATATCCGAAAAAGCTACTTCTGGAACACTGTTTATTTGAAAAAAAGGAGGTCTGACAGTAGTTGTGTCAGACCCCTTTTTCTTTTATAGTCTCAATGGAAGATTAGACGATTTCTTCTAGCTCTTCTGTTTTGAAATGAAGTTGTCCATCAAGTAAAGTAATCGTTACTTTTGATTTAGGCATAACATGCCCTGCAACGATTTCTTTAGCTAATGGTGTTTCTACTTCCTTAGTGATAAATCGTTTCAATGGTCTGGCACCATATGCTGGTTCATAAGCATTTTCAGCGATCCACGTTTTGGCTTCATCACTGATTGTTAGTAGGATTTCTTGATGTTCCAGACGTTGTGCCAATTGCGCCACCATTTTGTCAACGATTCCTTTCACGTTGTCTAGGCTCAATGGTGTAAATAAAATCGTGTCGTCGATTCGGTTCAAGAATTCTGGTTTGAAGTTTCCACGTAATAGCGTGTTGACTTGTTCAGCCACTGCTTCTGGAATCGTTCCATCAGCAGTCACACCTTCCAACAGTAACTGTGAACCGATATTGCTAGTCATGATCAGAACCGTATTTTTGAAATCAACTACTCGCCCTTTTGAATCGGTTAGGCGTCCGTCATCTAGGACTTGTAACAAGATATTGAAGACATCGGGATGCGCTTTTTCGATTTCATCCAACAAGACGATTGTATAAGGATTTCGTCTGACAGCTTCCGTTAACTGTCCACCTTCTTCGTAACCTACATAGCCTGGAGGAGCTCCGACTAGACGAGACACAGCATGTTTTTCCATATATTCACTCATATCGATCCGTACCATATGATCTTCTGAGTCAAACAAGTTCTCAGCTAAAGCTTTCGCTAATTCGGTTTTTCCGACACCAGTTGGTCCTAGGAAAAGGAAAGAACCTAGAGGACGATTTGGGTCTTGCAATCCAGCCCGTGAACGAATCACCGCGTCACTGACCGCATCAACTGCTTCATCTTGACCAATCACTCGTTTGTGAAGCGTTTCATTCAATTTAATCAGTTTTTCTCGTTCGCCTTCTACAAGTTTCGTTACGGGGATACCCGTTAATCTGCCAACGACTTGAGCAATTTCATTTTCGGTAACGGACTCTTGAACCATCTTGATCTCGCTGTCTTTTGCTTTGGTTTCTAGTTCCTTCAATTCTTTTTCTAATTGAGGTATCGTACCATGGCGCAATACAGCAGCGCGTTCCAGATCATAGTTATTTTCTGCATCTTCTAATTCGTGTTTTGCTTTATCGATTTCAGCACGTTTTGCTGAAACAGAATTGACCTCTTCTTTTTCTGTTTCCCACTGCATCTTCATTGCATTTGCTTCTTCACGAAGTTCAGCTAATTCTTCTTGCAAATTTTTCAGTCGTTTTTTACTTGCATCATCTGATTCTTTTTTCAGTGCAGCTTCTTCGATTTCCAACTGCATCAAACGTCTGGTCACTTGATCTAATTCCGTTGGCATAGAGTTCATTTCTACCCGAATCGTTGCACTGGCTTCATCGATCAAATCGATTGCTTTGTCTGGTAAGAATCGATCAGTAATATAACGGTCAGATAAAGTAGCTGCTGCGACCAGTGCGTTGTCATGGATGTTAACACCATGGTGGATCTCAAAACGTTCTTTTAATCCACGCAGAATACTGATCGTATCTTCCACTGTTGGTTCTTTGACTAATACCTTTTGAAAGCGACGTTCCAACGCTTTGTCTTTTTCCATATATTGACGGTATTCATCTAAAGTTGTGGCACCGATCAAATGTAATTCACCGCGAGCAAGCATTGGTTTCAACAGATTTCCGGCATCCATACTTCCTTCTGTTTTTCCTGCTCCTACGATATTGTGAATTTCATCAATGAACAAGAGGATCCGCCCATCACTTTTTTTGACTTCTTTCAAGACCGCTTTTAGTCTTTCTTCAAATTCACCGCGGAATTTTGCTCCAGCGATCAATGCACCCATATCTAATGAAAAAATCGTTTTATCTTTTAAATTTTCAGGCACATCTTTGCGTACGATACGTTGAGCAAGTCCTTCAACGATCGCCGTTTTACCTACACCTGGTTCTCCTATCAGAACAGGATTATTTTTTGTTTTTCGTGAAAGAATACGGATGACATCACGGATTTCTTCATCACGACCGATGATTGGATCCATTTTTCCACTTTTGACTTGCTGTACTAAATCAACGCCGTATTTTTCTAATGCTTTGTATTGTTCTTCTTGGTTTTGCGAGGTCACCCTTTCTCCTCCTCTCATCTCTTCGATGTTTTTACGCAATTCTTTTTCAGATAATCCGTTTTTATTCAAATAAACAGTTAACGGATAATTTTTTAATTTCATCAACGCTAAAATAACGACTTCCGTTGAAAGAAACTCGTCGCCGAAGCTTTCACGTATTTGGTCTGCTTCATTCAATAATCGAAAGAAATTCTGGCTGAGGTTTTGTCCATATTGGACGTTTCCACCAGAAACAACTGGATACTCATCCAGTAGACGATCGATTTCATGTTCAAAAGATTCGACATCCAATCCGGCATCCGTATAGAAATTTCGACCAAAATGATTAGGTTGTAAAAAGATTTTCCATACATGGGCAATGTCGATATCTTGGTGTTTTCGAGTGACCGCAATCTGTTGAGCTTCAGCAATCGCTTCTTGAAGCGTCGTAGTCATTTTCTCAATATTCATACAGGTATACCTCCTAATTAAAGGTAAGATCACTTATTTCTTTGATCTTTACACAAACTATTATATCTCTTTGGTCAATTTTGGTCAAAATATACACATGTTTTTTTGACTTTTTTTCTCGTCTTATATAAATCTTAAAAAAACAAAATTGATTGTATACATACAAAAAAAGAGCAAAACAAACGTAAAATTATCTTACCCATAACGTTTTTCTTTGATTTGATAAAAAGGGTAGATCTTATAAAAGACCTACCCTTGATTTTCTTTATTCTCTTTTTTTACTTCTATTATTTCTTCTTTGATCACTCTTCGCCGTTCAGCAATCACATACACAAATCCATAGAGAAATGGCAAGATAAAGGAACTGAAACGATACAACAAAAGCGAAGAAACTGCGTCAACTGTTCCGACAACTGGTCTAAACAATAACAAGTAGACAAATTCAAAGGAGCCAATACCAGCTGGCGTAGGAATAACCCCTGAAAGCACTACTGCAAAGCTGATAAACGAAATGGTCAGTAGAAAATCTATTTTAGGATGGTTTTCAATCAGAATCAAATAGGGAAGTACATACCAAAATACAAGTTTCAACATATTCCATAGATAAATACGCAATAGCGCAGTCCTGTCTTGGATAATGGTTTGGACCGTTTCCCTTAAAGAGTAGATCTGCTGATTACATGTATCCACCCATTTTCGCAAACGCTCACTCTTAAATAACTTATTCGATAAGCTGACAAAAAATATTTGGACATTCAGACTGATGGACATTACCAATAAAAAGGCAACAATCACGATCGTCAAAAGAATTCCAGCAATAATAAACCAGATCATTGACGGACTATTAGAATAAAAAAGAGAGAATTGGATGAGCAAGCCAGCTAACGCATAGGTAATCACTCCAAGTTTGTACATGATCATATGGAGTGCTGTCACTCCTGCTCCCTGAGACAGTTTCATTCCTTTTTTATTATAAAAATAAATTTCCGAGATCAATGTTCCTGTACCAAACGAAACGATTCGGTAAAACGCAATATAGCTAGAGGTCAAGAACCCATCTTTCGTTGTAAAATTCGGCGCGAAAGGTTCAGCAATTTCTTTGATTGAGCGCCCTTCAGCGATTTGGTAAACTGTCCCTAATATAACAGTGGCTGCCAAAACGACAACACTGGTAGACATTAATTCGGCAAAGATATCTGCAAATGATTGATTGATTAAATAATAAATAATAGCAAAAATCGCAATCAGCAAAAGCAGATTCAGAATGATTTTAATTTTCGTTCCTTTAGATGACATCTCCTGCTCCTTAATGGAAAAAATAAATGAGAATCAAATCAACAAGCACACCCGCAGTGAATCCTACGGTAAACTTTTTTTTCCTTGTTTTATGATGAAAAACTTTCCGAGAAATCAATCCTCCCAAACCACCGCCTAACAGACTGACAAATATCAAGTTATTTTCAGGTACACGCCAGCCGCCATTTCGAGCCTGATGTTTATCATATCCCATCAGACAAAATAAATAAAAATTTACAATGAATAGATAAAACCACAAAGGATTGTGCAACAATACATCCATTATTCTTCTTCCAACTTTCTATTAACTACTATTTCTAAGCTTGTTCTTCTTTTTTTGGTGAATAAACTGCTAATCCTTTTGATACAACAGATAATTCAACTGGAAGATCATCTGTCGTGTCTCCATCTGTCCGAGTGCCAACAGATTTTTCCTTTGCTTTGATTTTCATGCGTTTGGCTGTGAAATAAGTGATGCCAGGTATCGTATAGAATTTTCCTCTCATGATTCTAGGCAAATAAAAAATAAATCGGAAAATATCTAAGGAAGGTACGATCGTTACATGGAATTTTCCATCATCTGGGGTCGCTGAATCGTCGAAATTTGTAAAGCCGCCCACGGAGTTAGACATCGTGACTGTCAATAACTGAGATTTTCCTTTCCAATGCTCCTCGTCTGTTTCTAAATCCAAATGATATTTTTTCTTCTTCAGCAATAACTTAAAGAATTTCTTGATAAAAATCCACGAGCCATAACGCTGTTTTTCTTCTTGACTGATCCAAACTGCTGTATTGGCTAAGATACCGATTGTCAGTGTAGAGATAATGACTGCATCATTGACTTGGCCATAGTCTATTTTTCGGACATTTCCTTCTAGAATCACGTCAGCAGCCTCTTCTTTCTTCAATGGAATCTCAAGGACACGTGCGAGATTATTGACTGTTCCACCTGGAAGTAATCCGATATGATACTGAGATAACGTTTGCTGGAACGCTTGGACGATATGATGGATCGTTCCGTCCCCTCCTATGATCACTAGAGTATCGGCTCCTATAGCTTCTGCTTTCTTGACTAAATCCGCATGGTCAATCGACGGGCCAGTTTCAGCTAAATCTACAAATAATTCTGGTTGCTTTTCTTTTACATAATCTTGAAACCAGCGTGCTAATTTCTCCCCCTCATCTTTCCCTGAACTTTTGTTATAAAAAACTAGCAGCTTTTTCATTCTTTACCTCCTATTTACTCTTCAAAAAAGAGGGCGGGACAATCCATTCCATTGTCCTGCCCTTTAGCCTTAGACAGATGACATTCCATCATCGGACGAACGCCTTGTCATAAGCTGTTCTTTTTCGATTTTAACTCTTTGTGTTCAATTCTGCAATTTTAACAATCACATCTGTTGCTTTTTCCATTACTTGTAAAGAAACAAATTCGAATCGACCGTGCATATTTTCTCCTCCGGCAAATAGATTTGGCGTCGGAATACCCATGTAAGAGATTTTTGAACCATCTGTTCCTCCGCGGACTGGTTCGATCACTGGAGAGATCCCAAGCTCGATCATT
Source organism: Enterococcus sp. HMSC076E04 (assembly GCF_001814285.1). NCBI lineage: Bacteria > Bacillati > Bacillota > Bacilli > Lactobacillales > Enterococcaceae > Enterococcus > Enterococcus sp. HMSC076E04. The sequence goes on from NZ_KV815551.1 coordinate 10,647, forward strand.
GCTTGTTTCGCTAATTCCACGATGCTCATATCTTTTTCGATGATTTCTTTCATGTTGTAATATTGATCATACATATCTACTTTGATTCGTTCTTGATCAAATCGTTGATTCAATTCTTCTTGGATATGTGTGATTTGTGCTTTGCGTGCTTCGAATTTTTCACGATCATGATCGCGAATGATATAACTCATAGAAGCTTCTTCAGGATTCCCATTCAATGCCATCAAATGGAAGAAACCTTCGTATCCTTCTGTTTTTTCTGGAACTTCATCGGCTGGAAGCTGATTATGAAAATCAATGGCCAGCTGTAAAGCATTGATCATCGTATCTTTTGCCGTCCCTGGATGTACATTTTTCCCTTGGATCGTGATATTTGCTTGAGCAGCGCTGAATGTTTCATACTGCAATTCACCTAAAGGACCGCCGTCGACTGTATAAGCAAAATCCACATTGAATTGCTCAACATCGAATTTATCCGCTCCGACACCGATTTCTTCATCAGGTCCAAAAGCTACTTTGATGGTACCATGAGGGATAGAAGGATTATTGATCAAGATCTCCATTGCAGTCATGATTTCCGCAATCCCTGATTTGTCATCTGCTCCCAGTAAAGTACTGCCATCTGTAGTGATCAACGTGTGGCCTTCATAATTTTTCAAATTTGGGAAATCTTTTGTATTCAACGTGTAACGTTCTTCCGCATCTAGTACGATCGTAGACTCTCCATCATAGTTTTCAATGATTTGTGGATTGACTCCTACTGCATTAAAGTCTGCTGTATCCATGTGGGAAATAAATCCAATGGAACGCACTTCATGATCGACATTGCTTGGTAATGTTCCCATAACGAATCCATTGTCTTCATTATAGAAAACATCTGATAAACCTAACTCTTCTAATTCTTTTTTCAATTCTTGTGCAAAAGCAACTTGTGTCTGAGTCGATGGGGTCGTTTTGCTTGTTGCATCGGAGCGTGTTTCTGTTTTGACATACCGTAAAAAACGTGGCAAAAGATTTTCGTACATAGTATTCTCTCCTTTAATTAAATTGAAATGGGTTTGTATTCGTTTCAGAAACGAAAAAGTCAATATCCCAATTTTCTTCTTGTTTCCAAGTCTCAAATTTCTCGATGAACCGTTCCTTACATAACGATTCAATATAATGTCCCGGATCAATTGCAATCAACCCGGCGCTTTGCATATCATGAGCCGTATGATAATAGATGTCTCCGGTGATATAGACGTCTGCTCTTTGAGCGATTGCTTGCGGATAAAATTTTTCGCCGCTTCCACCGCAAATCGCAATACGCTTGATGGATGATTTTGTTTTTTGAGGCTGAACGATTCTCAGTCCTTCTAATTGGAAAACTTTTTTTACTTGTTCCACAAATGTTTCTAAGGGGATTTCTTGCGGTAATTCACCTATTCGACCTAGCCCAAACTTTTCGACTGGTTCATCAATTGCGAAAAGATCGTACGCAGGTTCTTCATAAGGATGAACCGATTGCATGGCATCAATCACTTGTTTTTCGATTGTTTCGGGCAAAATAACCTCGACTTTTGCTTCTTGGACTTGTTCTGCCTTCCCTACTTTCCCAATCGCTGGTTGTGCACCAACATTCGGAGTAAATCGACCGTGTCCAATCGAGGTAAAACTTGTACCGGTATAATCGCCTTGCGTACCAGCACCAGCTGCAGCTAATGCTTCCCGCATTTTCTGTGCATGATCCACAGGTACATAAACCGCCAGTTTTTTATAATGGATTTCATGAGTCTTCACTAAATAACTCTCCACTTCAATACCAAGCAGTTCGCAAAACCAGTCATTCAGTCCGTCCCAAATAATATCCATATTCGTGTGTGCCGCATAAACGGCAATATCATGTTTCAACAGATCTGCATACATTTTTTCTTGCGGCTGATCAGTAGTCAGCCGTTTTACAGGGCGAAAGATTGGGGGATGTTTAGCAATCAGCAGATCGATTTTTTTCTCGATTGCTTCTTCGACCACTTCTGGGCGAACATCTAATGTCATCATTACCCGTTGAATCGGTTTATCTAATGTTCCAATATGCAGTCCGACTGGGTCTCCTTCTTCAGCTAGCCATTGAGGACAATAGCTCTCAAACTTTTGGATGAAGGTACGTCCGCTTATTGTCATATCTCTAAAACCTCCTCAATCATTTGGATTTCCTGTTCGATTTGTTTTTGACGTGCCTCTTGATTAGCTGCTTGTTTGAGCTGTTCACGGATAGCTTTTCTTTGTTGAAGCTCTCTTGTCCATTTTGATTTGAAGATCTCACTTTTCTCTTCGAGCAGAAATGGTCCGAACATCAGCTCCATTTCGTTGTAAGTAACTGGTTTTTGTTCTTTTTCGGCTACAATAATTTCATATATTTTTTTGTTTTCTTCAAGTATTTTTTCTGATTGGATTTTGTATTGATTTTCTTGCAGCCATGATCGTAACGTACGCTCTCCGATATTTGGCTGAAGGATCAAACGTTCTTGTCCACTTAGGCGTTGATGCAACTTGCCAGCTTCTAGGATCTCTCGGATCAGCGAACCTCCCATACCCGCGATCGTGACAGCCGTTATAGCATCTTGCGGTTGGATCGCATCTAGACCATTTGCAAGACGTACAGTGATACGGTCTTCCAATCCATCTTTTTGGACTTGCTTACGTGCTGATTCATAAGGACCTTGAACGACTTCACCTGCAACTGCATATTTGATTTTTCCTTTTAGCATCAATGCAACAGGTAAGTATGCGTGATCTGATCCAATGTCTGCTAAACGAGCAGATTCAGGAACAAATTCACCAACTGCCGCTAAGCGCTGAGATAAATCTAAATGGTTCATAGCTTCACTCCTTCTAGGTAATTATAGCATTTTCCATATAAAATAAGGAGACTAGGAATAAAAAAATTCCCAGATCTCCTTAAAAATTATACCTTTTTGTTCTATAAAACAACATTTTCTTATTTTTGAAAAATGTTGTTAATTATTTGTTCAATGAAATATCAATGATCGAATCTCCAGGCACTTGTGGTGGGATAGACATCGTCATGATCGGCATCTCAACTAATGTAAATTGGACTTTGTCACCGATTTTCAGTTCATCTATGTCCACGCTTATTTTTTCAGCAGTAGCATTCAAAATCACTCCGTCATTGCTGAATGATGTCCCCATATTCGCTGGATCTTCTTTGGCCATGACATCGACGAGTTTCAGTTGAATCGTTTCTTCTTCCGCTTCTACTTGAGTGATGCTTTCAATCGTTCCTACAAATATGCTTTGTCCCTCCGTTTTCGTACTGCTTGTTTTTATTGTTTGACCCGCATCAATCGAATCAAGAGAACCTGTGTTGCTGTCTGCACTACCGCATCCTGCTAAAATAAAAAATAGACCAACTACATATATACTAGAAAAAATAGCCCTCATAAAAAATCCTCCGTTTAAGTTTTTGCACTACTTGTTGCGGTGATTGTCTCCGGTCATTTCTGTCCATGTAAAGATTCGCTGACCTGCTTTTACTCCTTGGTCAAATATCAGTTGGACTTATCAACTGTTCAACCATTGCGGCGGTTGCGACCAGTCATTTCGATTTCTTTTGTCAAATAACGTATGCGTTCCATTATGCGTTTTGCTTTCAGCGGCTCTTCATCTCCACGTTGAGTGACGGACAAATGCTGTTCCAATTCATCCATTGTGAAATTTGATGAGAAGAAGGTCGGTAGCTGTTCCTGCATCCGATATTGAAGGATGACGCCAAATACTTCATCCCGTATCCAACTGCTCATCGCGTCTGCACCAATATCGTCAATCATTAAAATGGGGGAACGCTTCACTGCATCTAGCTTTTCTGCCACTTGATCTTTTCCGATTGCCTGTTTCATCTCAACGGCAAACGTCGGAAAGTGGACTAATGTCGTGGTGAATCCAGCAATCGCTAGTTCTCTCGCTGTTGCTCCTAATAAGTATGTTTTTCCAATACCAAAACTCCCCACCAAATAAAGACCTTTATGATACCCTTTTGGATCTGCAGTATATTTCTCTACGAAATCTAGGGCTTCCAAGCTTGCATATCCTCGTCCATCTGTACGCTCAAAGTTTTCAAAAGATGCTGATTGAATATCTTTTGGCATATCCATTGCTTTTACTCGGCTTCTAATTTCTTCTTGTCTTTGCCGAGCTAACAATGCTTCTGTTGGTACATAAGTGACATCCACATAATGAAAATTCAACGTCAACTTCGGCTCGTATCCTGGAGCGATCATCGTTGGATCGTTTTTTTGATATTTACGCTTTTCTTGCACGAACTCATACAATTTGGCGTAGCTTTTTTCAATATCCGCTTGTGTCAGTTCTTCTTGGTGTGCACTTAGAAAAGCTTGAACATCCGTATCATTTAGGACGTCAGCAATCATTTCAGCATATTTTTCTTGATAATTACGTTTGCTGATGATCCTCTTCAATTCTTTGCCTACGTCTTCCATTAGATGTCACCCTCCTTTTTCGCCAGGTATTCTTTAAAACGGCGGTCAATCTCTGCTTTTTTCTCACTACTGATCTGTTTTTCATCTTTTGGCTGGTTGACCCAATCAGGAAGCTTTTCCCGCCGAACATTTCGCTTGCCGTTTGGATAATTTGTTTGCTTTTTTTGTTTTGATTGTTTTGCTTGATTGCTTATTTGCCGAATATGCTGAATCGCTTCTTCTGCTGTAGCGATTTTCTTTTGTGCCCATTCATTTGCCACTGTATTCACATAACTAGCATTTAAGCTAGCATTATTTTTGATCACCAATACATAATTCAGCAAAACATTGATCACACTGCTGGAAAGACCTGATTGAGAAACAAGGTCTTGCAGTAACCAAGTTTCTTGTTTAGAAACATATCCGCCTTTTTCTGACTTGATTGCTTCCAGATATTTCATCGGCGGAATGCTCTGTGCTTCTTTTATCAACTGAAGCGCTGCATTTGTCAAATGTTCGTTCGTCGGAGATTCATTGCTATTTTCAGCAACAGCTACTGTTTCCTTTATTTGCTTCACTGGTCGTCTCTGCATTGCCAAAACAGCTTTTTGCAGCTCCTTCATGGATACTTTTTGTTCACTAAAATCATAAGATTGACTGATGAGTTCACCAAGAGTTAGTTCATCGAATCCATAAAGGTGATGATACATGTCGACTTGTTTGATGATTGAATCATCAAGAACAGTCATATGTTTTTTTGCCAGCCAATCATTCAAAAATTGCCAATCGAATGTCGAATCTGTTTCAAGTAATGCTACTGGCTCAGATTCTTCAAAAGATTTATTCAGTGATTCGATGTTTTCTTGATTAGCAGCGTATACTGCTTCATTGAAGCGATAAACATCTAAAAATTTTTTCGTGATTTTTTGATATCCCTCTGTTGTATGCCTTTTAGGTTCAAACAACTGGGTAAGCTTCTGGAATCGTCGTTCACCAACTTTTTCCAAAAGAAGAAATGCCAGAACAGAATCTTTGAAAAATGCTTTAGGAATGAGTGGCTCTAACAACTCATAAATAAAACGAGGCCCCAGATCGCTATCTTCTTTAAAATAAACATCCAGTAAGCCGATTCCTTCCAGCTTTTTTCTTGCATCATAAAATTGAGGGATCCCGTAGCCTAGACTACTGAGTAAATCTGCATGCATCCCTTCAGGACCTTCACCAGATTCTTGCGAGATCTCTGATAACAGAGTGAAATAGATACTCAAGGCTTCTCCGCCGATCAGTGGCTGATAAAGATACAGCAACGCGTTCTTGCTGTCTTCCCTCAGCGGAGCTTCTTTTCTTCCTTGGTAAATATTTTTTGGTTGAAGCTCTTTCCAAGCATTTTCCAAGGAAATGCCTCCTTTTTGTTTCTTAATTGTTTTCTTTATTATTCTCTTTATTATTCTCTTTATTATTTTCTTTTGCTTTATCCACGATATCTTGCAGCTCTTTTAAGAAAACAGACATATCTTTGAACTGGCGATAAACACTGGCAAAACGGATATACGCGATTTCATCTAAATCGACTAAATCCTCCATCACATATTCACCAATCAGATTCGTTGATACTTCGTTTTCCCCAAGACTGCGTACGCGGTTTTCGACATGGTTGACGATTTGTTCCATTTGCTCCATAGCTACAGGTCTTTTTTCTGCTGAGCGGATGAGTCCTCTTAAAATTTTATCGCGATTGAATTCTTCGCGTTCCCCGTTTTTCTTGATGACTAATAACGGAGCAGCTTCAATTCGTTCAAAAGTAGTGAAGCGGAACGAACAATTCTCACATTCGCGACGGCGACGGATCGCACGTCCATCATCTGCTTGACGGCTGTCGATTACTCGTGAATTATTATGTTGACATCTGGGACATCTCATTTTGTCTCACCTCTTGCATCGCATTTTTATATAAAGGATGTGTCTTTCTTTACAACTAGTTGTATTATAACACGAAACAAATCACAAACGCGACTGTCCTACCCAAAAAAACACGGATATAAGAACAATTTTTTCTGTTTTCATGCGTAATTATGTCCCCTGTCCTAATTCAATTTCAATTTTCCAGTACTGATGACCTTGATTGCTGAGAAATGACTCGCCCAAAAGCTGATTTAGTCGGCTAGCACAAAAAACTTGAAGCAGATGAACATCTTATCATCTGCTTCAAGTCACATCTCTATTTCTTATTGTTTTATAACTTCTCTTCGATTCCTGTATAGTGTTTCATTCGTTGTTCCTCGATTTTTTGTTCATCAGGAATGTGTTCACTTTCTGGGAGCGGTGTCTTACTACGATCAGGTACCGGATTTTTTCGTTCTTGAGTCAAATCTTGCTGTTTCGCTTCTTTTTCTGCCTGCTGGTCTTCTATTTCATCGATTCTTGCTTGGTACTGCTTTTCTTTCTCTTCTGCTGTTTCTGATTGCGTACGACCTTCATCGATTAGATTTTCTTTATTGAGTATTTCGCCGATTTTTTCTTTTGCGTTACCTACGACTTTATCCTTTTGGTTTTTAAATGATCCCATCGCTATCCCTCGCTTTCTATATACTCAGGATAGCAAACTTGACACAGATACTCAAAGAAAGCGATTAGCTGAAAGCCAATTTTCGATTTGTTCCACAAGTTCCTCTTTTGTTCCGTTGTTGTCAAACAAAATATCCGCACGCTGCTTTTTTTCTTCGATTGGAAGTTGACTGCTAATTCTCTGCTGTGCTTGTTCTAGTGTTAGTTGATTACGTTTCATCAAGCGTCTGAGTTGAATATCTGGCGTGGTATAAACGACAGCTACTGCATCCATATAGTGGTCATAATGACCTTCATAGAGCAATGGGATATCTACAATTACTAAAGGATGATGGGAACTTAGATAGGCGATTTGATCTTTTATCGCTTTTCGGATAAACGGATCTAATAGCTGATCAAGTTTTTGTCGTTTCTCCTTTGATGGAAAAACAATCATCCCAAGTTTTCCTCGATCTAGCTGACCATCAGACTGCAATATCTCTTGGCCAAACACGGACACAACCTTCCTCAGAGCAAGCGTTCCAGGCTCAACAGTTTCTCTAGCAATCACGTCACCATCGATCAAAGGAAATCCATGAGACTGAAAGACTTTGGCTGCCGTACTTTTGCCAGTAGCTATTCCGCCCGTCAAACCTAAAACAAAGCCTACTTTTCGATTTTCAGCCTTTGACAATTCGGACAATAGTGAGTCCCCCTTTGTGCCACTTTTATTTTCACGATCGGTGTCCCACAACGTATACATGGTTTGCCAGTTTGCTGATAGACATGCAGTGCGACTTGGAATCCGCCTGATTCTCCTAATGCATTCAAATAGCTGCGAATCGTGGTACCTCCGGCTTCTATTGCACGATTCAAAACATCAATGATCGATAGACGTAATTGTTCTATCTCTTTTGGACATAATGTATTCGCCGGTTGTTCTGGATGAATCTTCGCTTCCCATAATGCTTCGTCTACATAAATATTACCTAGTCCCGTTACTAGACGTTGATCTAGCAGTAAAGGCTTGATTGCTTTGTGCGATTTTTTCAGTCCAGCTGCAAAATCTGCTAATAAAAAGCTGTCAGGCAATGGCTCAGGTCCTAATTTCATGATTCCTCGGTAAGTTGCACTTGCTCCTTTTTCGACAATTGTCATACGACCAAATTTTCGTACATCGTTGTAGCGAAGTTGGCTCCCGTCCTCAAAAAAGAAAAGTACATGCGTATGTTTATCGATTGGTGTATTTTCTTTCGTGAATTGATATTTTCCTTCCATTCGCAAATGTGAGATCAGTTCATAATGATCGAGATGAAAAATCAAAAACTTCCCTCTACGTCCAATGGATTGGATGGTTTCGCCAACAAGAGAAGCCTCAAAGAGGGGCGTCTCTGGTTGCTCAATGATCTTGGGCCACAAGACCTGCACTTTCTGAATCGTTTTTCCTACTACTAACCGTTCCAATCCTTTACGAACGGTTTCTACTTCTGGTAATTCTGGCATTTTTTCTTTTCACCTTCATTATATTGCTCTGTCTTAAACAATGTTTATTTTGCTTCGTACCACGTTTTTCCCCAACTGCTGTCAGTGATCAGTGGTACATGGAGAGAAACAGCTTGTTCCATAACTTTCTTCACCAATTTATCTAATGATTCAAGTTCTTTTTCAGGTACCTCGAAGACAAGTTCATCATGAACTTGTAACAGCATCGTAGCTTGAAGACCTGTTTCTTTTAATCGTTTATCCAATTCAATCATCGCGATTTTCAAAATATCAGCAGCACTTCCTTGAATTGGTGTATTGATAGCTGTTCGTTCCGCAAAAGAACGGATATTGTAATTTCTTGAATTGATGTCTGGCAAATATCGTCGGCGGTGATACAGCGTTTCGACGTAGCCTTGATCTTTTGCTTCGCGTACGATTCTTTCCATATATTCTTTGACACCTGGGTATTTTTCAAAGTACGTATCGATGTATTGCTGTGCTGCTTTTCGGCTGATGCCTAAATTTTGTGAAAGTCCGTAATCAGAGATGCCATACACGATACCAAAATTCACTGCTTTTGCCTGCCGACGCATATTTGGTGTGACATCCTCTGCCTTTTCGATTCCAAATACGCGCATCGCTGTGCTGGCATGGATATCTTGACCTTCTAGGAAGGCAGCTTTCAAATGTTCATCATTTGAGATATGCGCAAGTACGCGTAACTCGATTTGTGAATAGTCAGAAGAATAAATCAACCAGTCTTTTTCTCTCGGAACAAATGCCTGACGTATCTTTCTCCCTTCATCTAATCGAATCGGGATGTTCTGCAAATTAGGATCAACAGAGCTTAATCGTCCTGTTTGGGTCAATGTCTGGACATAACGGGTATGCACTTTTCCATCTGATTGGATCACTTTCAGCAGTCCCTCGACATAGGTAGATTGAATTTTTGCGATTTGACGATAGGTTAGGATATCCTCTACGATTGGTGCTTGTTCACGAAGCTGTTCCAGTACATCTACGGCTGTGGAGTACCCAGTTTTTGTTTTTTTGATAACGGGTAATCCCATTTTTTCAAATAAGATCACTCCTAATTGCTTTGGTGAATTCAAATTGAATTCTTCGCCGGCTTCTTCGTAGATTTTTTGTTCGATCTCTCTTAAGCGAGCAGAAAACTCGCCCTTCATTTCTTGTAAGCGAGTCGCATCTACTTTGATCCCGCTTATTTCCATCTCTGCCAAAATGATAGACAATGGCAGTTCCATTTTCCGGAAAAGATCTTCTTGGTTTTTATCTGCCAGTTCTTGGCTCAATTTTGGTGTTAACGCATTAATTGCAGCTACTTTTCGCGCTAAATGAGCAAAAAAGAGTTCCTCTTCTTCTGGTAAACCTTTTTTCGCCCCTTTGCCGTATACAGTTTCATCTGATTGGATATCGTTGTATCCGTAATGTGCAGCTATTCCTTCGATATCTGTGCTTTTTTCATTCGTATCGAGAAGGTATGCACCTAGCAAGACATCAAAATCGATTCCTTTCGTTTTTCCAGTATAGCGATTTAAAGCAACATAAGTTCGTTTCGCATCATATACTTTTTTCAATCGGGTCGGATCAGTGATCCAAGAATGGAACGCTTGGTTTTCGAATACAGACAGATCATTCGTGACATAGATTTTCTTTTCTGTCCCCCACGCTACTCCGACGATTTCCTCTGTATGGTAATTGTCGCCCATCATTTCCACGTACAGTGCCATATCCGTAGTAAACATTTCCTCTTTAAATTCATGCACGACTTCAAATAAAATATCATCCATTTTTACTTCTTCTTCAACGATATTCAGTTTAGAAAGGAACTGATTGAAATCCATTTCTTTATAAAATGGAACGAGTTTATCGAGATTTTTCCCTTCATACTTCAATGAGTCGATAGAGACCTCCACAGGGGCTGAAGTATTGATGGTCGCCAATTTCTTCGATAAGAACGCTTGCTCTTTGTCATTTATCAGATTTTCTTTCATTTTGCTTTGCTTCATTTCATCAATATGCTCATAGATTCCTTCGACTGAGCCATATTGTTTCAATAGCTTGATAGCTGTTTTTTCACCAATTTTAGTCACACCTGGGATATTGTCAGAGGCATCTCCGGCTAGTCCCTTCATGTCAATAATCTGTTTTGGTATCAATCCATCATATTTTTCCGCCACATGTTCTGGTGTATAACTTTCGATATCGCTGACACCTTTTACAGTGATATCCACTTTTACTTCTTTACTAGCTAATTGAGTCAAATCCCGATCACCGGAAAGTACGACGACATCAAATTGATTTTTATCTACTTTTTCTGCCAAAGTACCGATAATATCATCCGCTTCATAATTGGGCAATTCGTAATACTGTACACCTAATCCCGTCAACAAATCACGGATATATGGCATTTGTTCTTTGAATTCGCCTGGTGTTTTAGATCTTCCTCCTTTGTACTCCGCATACATTTCTGTCCGAAAGGTCGTTTTTCCTGCATCGAACGCAACCAGAACATGCGTCGGTTGCTCTTTTTGCATAACATTTTCAAACATCGTATTGAATGCATAGATTGCATTTGTATGAAGACCGTTTCTGTTTTTGAAACGTTCAAGGGAATTGTGCAGCGCAAAGAATGCGCGAAAAGCCACACTGTTCCCATCAACGAGTAATAATTTATTTTTTGTCATCTTCTTAACTCCTTACTGTAAAGTTCTTATTCATTCTAACAAAGAATCATGCGGAATGCGAAAAGAAAAAGCGGGACCATACCAAATATTTTGGTATAGCCCCAACTGATCAATTTTTTCCTTTTTTAGTTGTTCCGTCCAAAGATTCTTAAAAACGCCAAGAACAAATTGATAAAGTCTAAATACAGCTTCAATGCCATAAATACAGCAATGCCACTATGTGCTGTTCCATTTGTCTGGACATAGATATTACGAATGCTTTGGTTATCATAAGCTGTGATCCCTGCAAAGATGACGACTAAAAGCAGTGAGATGAACAGCTCAACTGCGCTACTTCTCAAAATGAAGATGTTCAAGACTAGTGCAATGATCACTCCGATCAAAGCAGCCTGTCCTGCTCTTCCGACCCCGCTAAGATCTCGTTTTGTTGTCACTCCGACAACAGACATCCCCATGAACATCAAGGTAGCTGTCAAGAAAGCTTGTGTTACTGTTCCAATATCGTAGAATGCAAGAGTAACTGCTAATGTTACGCCATTCAAAAGAGAGTAGGCAATGAATCCACCGATCGCTAAGCTCGGATTCTTTTGTGCTTTTACGCCTAGAACCATTACCAAAATCAGTTCAACGATCCACAGACCCATAAAGCCTAATGGAAAGTTATTGATAAAAGTTGCTAGTTGTAAAGGAAATACCCAAAGAGCCAAGTAAGAAGTGACTGCACTAAGGGCAAGCCCCATACCTAAAAAACCATAAACTTTTGCATAAAAACGATTGATGCCTGACATTGATGTACTTGGATTATTCATTTAATTCACCTTCACTTTCGATTGCTATTTCCAATTCAGGAACTTGTGGCGGTTGGACCATAACAACAGCATCCAACACACGATCTTCGTTCGTGTTTTCCGCTTCTACAGAAATCGTCACCACGTCCTTCATCTTATCTACTTTTATGACCTCAAACTGAAAAGTCAGTGTTTCATAATGGAAAACCGGTTCAATAAAATTGACAGAAAAATTGACAACATGTGATCCTGGTCCAGGAAGATGCTTTGAAATTGCACTTGTGATGATCCCCATCAGCATCACTGATGGAACGATTGGCTGATGATATTCTGTTTTTTGTGCAAAGTCATGTTGGATATACAAAGGATTTGCATCATTCGTCAATCCCAAATACAGCAAAAGCTGGTTATCTTCAATAGATTCTGTTAAAGATAACGAGTCGCCTTCCTCGATTTCATTTATTGTTTTTCCTAGTTTTCTCGGCTTACCTATGTTCAAGATAGAAACCCTCCAGTTTATTTTTAATCATACATTATTGTACCAAAAGCAGCGCAAAAGGCAAGTTTTGCTCCTTTGATTTAACAGATTCCTATAGTTTAAAGAGGTCGTGAAAAAGCTGTCCTGCATCAAGTAAT
>NZ_KV815552.1:0-815 GCF_001814285.1 Enterococcus sp. HMSC076E04
GTGTAGACTAGAAGAAAACATACCAGGAGGAATTTTTATGTCTAAGAGAACACGAAGAACTTTTTCACAAGAATTCAAGCAACAAATCGTCAATCTTTACTTAGCTGGAAAGCCACGTGTAGAAATCATTCGAGAATATGAACTAACGGCTTCAGCATTTGACAAATGGGTAAAGCAATCTAAAACGAGTGGTTCATTCAAAGAAAAAGATAATCTTACGCCTGAACAAAAAGAATTGTTAGAACTACGTAAAAGAAACCAGCAATTAGAAATGGAAAATGATATTTTAAAGCAAGCAGCGCTGATATTCGGACGAAGAGACAAGTAATCGATGCGAATAAGCATCTTTACCCTATATCAGCGATGTGCAGAATATTAGGTCTATCACGTCAGTCCTATTATTATCAATCAAAACCAAAGAAAGACGAATCAGAACTTGAAGAAGTAGTCGCTGAAGAATTTATCCGCAGCCGAAAGGCCTACGGCTCAAGAAAAATAAAAAAAGCCTTATCAAAACGAGGCATTCAGATCAGCCGACGAAAAATTAGTAGAATCATGAAAAATAGAGGATTAAAATCGAGCTATACTGTTGCTTATTTTAAAGTACATCATTCTACTTGCAATGAAGCCAAAACGACAAACGTATTGAATCGTAAATTCTTAAGAGACAACCCATTAGAAGCGATCGTAACAGACTTGACTTATGTACGAGTCGGGAAAAAATGGAATTATGTCTGTTTCATTTTGGATCTGTTCAATCGAGAAATTCTCGGCTATTCTTGTGGAGAACATAAAGATGCCGTTCTAGTAAAAAA
>NZ_KV815553.1:0-52237 GCF_001814285.1 Enterococcus sp. HMSC076E04
CGAGTTATTTACACAAAATTATTGACGCTCCCTTTTACTTGAGTGATAACATAAGTATTTTTATCAATAACTTCATAAATGCAATATCTAATCTTTAAAGTATTTATTTCTTTCAGTGTTGCTTCGTCTTTTGGAAAAGGCAATCTCCAAATTAGAGTACATCCTGATTCAGTATTGAATGTTATTTCAGTTTCTGAAATATAGTACTTACTTTTATCAAGTTTAACATTGCCTATTTTTACAACCTCATCTATTTGATCCCCTACGTTATACATTTCTATTTCTCCTCTCTTGATATACATATTATACCATTCTGACTACTTGTAGTCAACGTTGAATGAAAGATTTTGGCTACTTGTAGTCATGTTTCCAATCGCTTAAATTTGTATCTAAAGATTATTTTAAGTAAACGCTTAAACAATTTTTCTTAACTTTTTTACTTGCAAAATTGAGACAATGGCTGTATAATCATATATATAAATTATGAAATAAAGACTTCGTGGATTGCCAAAGTTTTTCTTACTACGAACAGTCTTGCGAGTCAACGATCGTTGGTAGCTTTCGTTGACTCTTTATTTTCGCAAAAAAGACTACTTGTAGTCTTTTGAAAACTCCATTTACAGGCTACTTGTAGTCAAATAAAAAGGAAAGACATTTTCATTGTCTTTCCTTTTTTTCGCAATCTTTTGTTAGTCTCCTGTAAGGCCAGATTGTTTTTATAATTTCTTTAGACGGTGATCTTCTTTCAGATAGTGTTTTTCTGTACACTATGTTAGGGAACTTCAGCAAATTCATTTTCTGCCCCCTGTTCACTAAACTGTTTTGGATTCCAAATCAATTCATAATCTCCAAAGAAATCTTTCAAAACCATAGGTTCATTATTAAATATTGCTCCTGTGTCATACAAGCTCACTTGAAGGATTTCGTTATAACTACCAGTTAAAAATACTTCTTTACTTCTATAGATATATTTATCCCACTTACTATCTATTTTAAACAAAAACAAATCAACATTTTTTAAATTCCCATACGGTGTTTTTAAGCAGTAGCTTTCCTTTTGAATATCTGAAAAGACTTGCTTTACAATATATTTAAACAGTATTTTTTCAGCTATACTACTAACTAAATATAGGAGTAAAAACGAACCAAGTTTAGCTGTCGTATTATAATAATTTTGAAAATGAACTTCATGCTCATATAGACCAAGTAGAAATAAAACAGTGCCTTGTCTACAAATAGTTTTTATCCCTTTTTGAAAAGGCTTCAAATAGTCAATATAATTATCATTTGTTGACATCATGATTTTTCCTACTTGTAAGATAAATAAAGCAAAAATGAATAGACTAAAAGCTATACTTCCCAAATTATTTAAAGCTTCTTTCACCTCTAGCGATTCTTTTAATCGATCAGTTCCGGAAAACAGTTTATAAAAGCTATAAGCATTACTCCATCCTACTCTAGCAATGAATAGCCAGACCAGATAACCTAAGCAACTAAAACTAATTTTGAGACCTCTCACTATATCTAATTGAAAAATGAGTCTAAATTCCGGTTCTCTATACATATTTTTAAATTTAACAATTTCTTTTTTTAATCCTAGCGATAATAACTCTTTGCCTACTTTTTTACTCACTCTACTGCCCTTAAATCGCTTCATTAGCAATTTCTTTCTCATAAAGTGAATAAAAAACGGATAATTTAATTGGCTCTAAATATTCTAAAGTTGTTTCAGGAATTCTTTTACTGTCTTTAACCGCAATATAAGCTGAATCATTAAAATAAAAAAATTTTTCTACATTGCTTTTTGCATTGAATCCATCATAGAATATTCCAAAAAGTTCTTTACTACGTTTTTTTGAAAATGGATTTACCAATTGAGAAACACGCTTTGAAATTTTTTCTAGCAACTCTTTATTTGTTCTATAGAATTTACTATTTTTATTGATTCCTTTTAAATCTTCCCGACCACTTATACTATTTTTGAATGTAGTTACTTTATTTCTACTATAGAATTTTCCATATATTGATACTTCTAAAGTGCCATCTTGCCACACCACCAAATGATCTATATCAATAGGATCACTTAATTTGCTGATTAAATCAGCAACACCATTTTCCAAAATATAATCTAAATTATTATTTAATACTCTCGACTTAACGTACTCTGATACGTTAGAATTTTTTAGTGCTTTATAAATAGCTGTCATTCTTTATTCTCCTTCGTAGCCTTTTGATCTACGAACTTAACTACCTTATATATATATATACAACCCTCCTCATTCAAAATTAGATAGTCAAGACGCTTAACAAGACTACATTTCTATTTTGTATGATTTATTGCTATTATTCAACCTATGTTAAAATTTTTTAGTGCCTATCGATTAAAATATTCAGTTACTTTCTTGACTAAAAATAGCAAGCTATAAATGATAATAAAGTCAAAAACTATTAAAATCATACTGGATATTAATGCTTTATTCGTTAATGTTGTAATACCGATAGTAATTAGTATTAAGTTTGTGATTATAACTCTGCCAACATTGCTATTTTCGTTTCTATGAATTAATAAATCATAGACATCAAACATGATAATACAGACCATTAAGAACAATATAAATATTATATTATTGTTGTATACAAAATCAGTCGATTTTCCTATTAAGTATAATACTAAATAAATAAGCTCCCCCATATTCTCACTCTTTAATCTTCGCCATACTGTGCCATCCACTGATCGAATTCGGCTTGTTCTTTACATTCACGCTCTAATTCCCGATCAGAAACTTTGATTTCACATTTTGCTGAAGCCCACTCGGCACCGCAATTACTGCATACTAAGTCACCATCAACGTTTCTAGGTTTGCAAGGATTATCGCAATATCTACATTCAACTCTAATTTGTGGCATTTCCATCCCCCATTCCATTATTTCTGTCGATTACCTACCAACTTAAACTCTCTTCTATAGCTTTACCTTGCGGATCATATGCAGGCGCAATATGTTTCCCAAAATATTGAAGATCAAAGCCAGTATCAATACAATCCGTCAATTCAACAATCTTTACTTGCCAATCCCAACCAATACTATTGAGACAAGATTTTGCACCATTGATAGCTCGTTTATAAGAAGTGTAAGTTTTAACTTTCTTAGACTTATATGTTGAGTTTTCATGTATGCTGTCAACTATCACAGGATACTGCTCCATACCGTAAAACTGACTCCAATAACCACAATAGAATCCGCTTAGTCCACTTGTTTTAACAAATAAAGCATATTTTCCTTTATTCATACTCAGCTCTCCGTTTCCACTATCTCTTCCACTAATCAACTATTTTGGTGGATAGTGGAATCATTCTCTTGGCGATAAAACCCATTGACTGAATATAATCTGGACTGCAAGAGATTCATCTTCAGACATAGTCATAAAATTGTTAATTGTTTCTTCATCAAACATCTGGGTATCCTTATCAACCAAGTAGTAGAATAAGTCCCAAGCATGGCTGTGTTGCCAACTGTAAACATGTTTTAAATCGTCTAATAGCTCTTGCTGCTTTTTGTTGAGTTCTGAAACTATCTGATTTTGATTTTTAGGATCATATAAGATAATCTCTTTAGATTTGTTGTTCGAAAATGTCTTAAGGAAGCCTTCCAGCTGCTTTTTTCCCATCATGATAAAGTCTCTCCATTCTATAATTTCTGTCAATCATGAACTTCAAGCATAAAAGTCGCTTTTTATTTTTTTGTATTCATTAATTACTTCCCCAAAAGGAATTCCAGTAAACAAGCGCTCATATTCACTGCTGAGATTGTATTGATCATGTTCTCCTTCGACCTGTTCAATAAACAATGATAAGCAACTTGATCCTTTAAAATAATAAGGGGTTTCTACTTCAATTCTATTTTTTAATTGCATTTAAATTCTTCCTCCTTTCCTATTAGATCATCTACTTCATTTTTACAATACCAACAAACTCGTTTGAGCGTACATCTCTATATATTTCAATATGCTGGTGTATATCTTTTATTGTTTCGTATGATATTTTTTCCATAACATTTTCTTTTGCATCTGAAATAAACATAGCAATATCACTCGAATCAAAATTATCCCCTAGAATAAAATAATACTGACTGTTCTTGCCGAAAATCGGTTCTTCGATCATTCCTTTTTCAATTTCCCAATTATCAACGAGTATAACACTAATGAAATACCCAAATTCTACATCGGTAAAATCTATATCTATTTCCCTCAAAATTACACCTCCTCACGCTAGTATTTCTGTCATCTATTAATGGCGTAAATTAAAACCAAATTCGCTACTATAATTGCAACAGGAATAGATAATAAAGTTATAGTTATTCTCCACCACATATTTTTATTATTAAATATTTCAATTTCATCTTTTACAATCGCAGCTCTTTTTCCATACGGTAATATTTTCTTATTCTCAGCCGATAAACCTTTTTTATTAATTAAAAAATCTACGACTTTTCCACTTGCGAAATAAACGATCAGTGGAAAAACTATAAAGATTAGTAATGATATTATTGAAAGTAGAATATTAATAACCATTTCCCCACTCCATTATTTCTGTCTATTGCTGATAAATCCATCTTCGTTCATAATTCCTTCTTCCGTTTTGATAATGTCTTCTAACTCATTTGAAACCCTCTCAAATTTAACCGGATCTTCTTCAGCCAGTTCTATCAAAGCTTTGTATGGATCAAAACGACTGAATTTATCCTTTTCTAAAGAAACTGTTTTAACTGGGTATCCTTTATCTTTCGAGTCTGCACTGTTTGTTAAATAACCCTTTGAATCAACTATTATTTTTGCACCGTTTTCTACTGTTTTTATTTCTTTTCCGTTATTCATCACATTCGCCATTTCTTACTACCTCCTTATTAAATCACCATTAATTAGTTTGTTTTGGTGGATAGTGGACTAAATTGTCCGATCTTTTCCTCCGTCAAGTTGAATCTGATTACACAACAGTTAGTATGAGTGTTCCTGTTTTTATCAGAAAATGGAAGCTATATCTTTTCTTGGTCATTCGCATTTCTCCATCTTTTGTTCAACCCCAAGATAGGTAAAGTTTTTCAGAATCTGCTAAATCAATAATCGTGTCTAAAAAGTTTTCAATTTTTTCTTTAGCTTCTAGGCTTAATCCTAAGCTTTGTGATTGAACTTGCAGTTTGTTTTTTGCATTTTTCACATTTGAAAGGGTTGTTGTTCCATCGTAATCTAATCCTTCCCAATCTTCTTCTTTCACATCAGCAGTTGATTCTAAAGTAATTTTTAAAAGGGAAAGTAGAATGTCGCTTTTTTTACTCCCGTAATGAGAGTGAATTTGAGCGAAGCAGTCGAATGATTTTTCACACCACTTTTCTTTGTTTCCACTATATACAAGTAAATCAAATCCCATAAAAATCCTCCTTGATAGCCCCATTTGTAGGCTGTTTCCTCCGTTAGCAAACTATCATACTCTTTCATCAAAAGGTTTCTTTGCATAATTGTACATCTTAAAAGCTCGAAAAAGGCTTAGAATCGTCCTCTGGTGACCTTGATTTCCTAAACAACTTAGAATCAATTAGATTCACTTATTCTTTTTTTTATTCTATAGACTAAGTTTCTATTTGTGCCTGTTTTTTCCGAGATTTTTTTGATCGGTAATCCTTCACCTAACATTCTAACAATTTCATTATAAATAAATCTTTTTTGTGGATTTCTTGCATTTTCTGAATACTCATAAGGTTTCCCTTTGTAGTAACCCTTCCTTTTGGCAATAGCTATGCCTTGTTTTTGTTTTCTCTTTATTTCTTCTCTTTCATTTTGTGCCGTCCAAGAAAAAATACTAATAACCAAACTTCGGACAAGCTTTTCTAAATTAGGATCGCCAAACTTAGTATCTAAAATCGGCAAATTCAACACCATAAGACTCATTCCGTTTTTATCTATAAAAGATACAGTATCTAATATTTCATCAGAATTTCTTCCTAATCGTTCAAGAGACTCAAAGACAAGAGTATCTCCTTCTCTAACAAATGCTAGCATTTTATTAAACTCTGGCCGTTCAGCTGTATTACGACCTGATTTTTTTTCAGCAAATACTTTTTCGACACCCACACGTTTAAATTCTTCAAGTTGTCGTTCTAGGTTTTGATCGTCTGAACTAACTCTTGCATATCCTACTAACATATTTTTACACCTACAAATAACTTTATTTACTCTAGTCAAACAAACTAGGAATTTTTTCGTGAGTTTATCAACTCTCAATTTTTATTTTTTAAAATACAACAATTTTTCTATTCTATCTTCAGTATATCCACCTCTCTTTATGTCACACCCTTGTGTGACACCCCTCAATCCTATTATATCGCATTTCCATCAGTGTCACAATAGGGTATACCCTTATGTAACACTATCCGACCACTTTTTTTAATCCCTAGAAATATTAATAAATCTATCGAATTCTTGTTTTCGGAACAAAAAGTCTACTTGTAGTCATGTGAATAAAATGAAACGCAGGCATGAAAAATCGACCTACGTTTTACTTTATTCCATTTCTAAATCAGATTTTTTTATATTTCTATCTCTTTTTACTTCCATACCTGATAGCTGTCTATGAGTTTTTTCTAAAAGCTCGCCTAAACTATTAATATATGCTAGCTTACAAGAATTTCTTTTTTTATCTTGACCTACTAATTCATCTTCAGATACCCCTGTAGAAAAACTAATTGCTAGAACCCGTTCCTTGATTTCATTCTTATGGTTCAAATAAAAATTATCAACTTGCTCTGCTTTTAAAAAACGATCACTAATAAAATTGTCACTTGCTAAATATATTCTTTCAAGAGTTTCTTTTGGGTTCATCTCTTCTTGGGATATATCCATCATAATTTGTTTGCTTATAGGAGTTTCAGCACTTTTATCTTGAATAGCTTTGGGAACCCAAGCATATTCTTGCGTATTATTGGCTACAACTGTATGATTTTCTTTAACATAAATATAAGAAAACTCATCTGAATTATCATAGATACTTACATTATCAAAATATTTTTCTAACTCTGCTAAGTTTCTTAAAGAAAATTCGTATCTTTTTCTTATTAAATCTTCAGGTACACCGTGGCCACCTTTAGCAACACGGCTTTTAACCCTTTCAATCGCTCTTTCTGGTGAATCTAGTCCTATATAGATTAAAAACGATTCATAACCTAATTTTTTAGCATTTATAAGCCTCTTTTTATCGGGATATGGATTACCGCCAAAAGTCGTTTCATGGTGAAAAGATTTTCCTTCTTTAAAATGACCTTCGATCTCTCTCAGAACTTCACGCATACTTTTGTTTATATCTGCTTGTTTATTCCAATTTCCTCCAAAACGCCTCAAAATTTCATCTGCATTAATTCTATCAGTATCAAGTTCTTTTCTTTTTGAATTTTGAATTTGATAAATCGTAGATTTACCGGCGCCATTAACGCCCCCAATAACTACATAATATGGTTTATCATTTTCTAAAATCATATTTTAAAATCTTTCTGATTAATTACTTTTTTTTGATCTACTCGTGTCACATAACTAGAAAGTACAAGGTAGAAAGTCCTCTCTTCCTCACTTTCTGCATTTTTTAAAGCTTCGTGAAAATCATCTACAGTCATATTCAAAACATCAGGATACATTTTCTTTAATTCTTTTACAGCCTCTGTCATAGCTCTCATTCCCTTCTCTTATTCGTCTATATTAAAGTACTCTGCTTCAGCTTCTAGTCTATCTTTCAAGTCTTTTAAAACAACCGTAAGTATATGATCCTCACCATTTTTTTCAATTGATTGTTTTACCGCTTCATCTAACTTATCTAAATAGGATTCTATAATCCCTAAATTGTTTACTTCAATAAGACGGAAGTCCGGCAAATTCTTCATCCTAATTCCGCCTCTGGGCTGTTCCTTTACAAATAAGGATTTGTAATCATTATATTCATTCTCATTAATAACCAATTCTTTCATAGGTTCTAAGTGGATAAATTTGCGTGAAGCATAGTCTTTCATAATCATCTCTCCCAATAGAAAATCTTCTTCTTTTTTATATTATATCACGTTCTCAAAGCGTTGAGTTATTGTATTGTTTAGATCATCAAGACACATCATGCTGCATTTTTTTATTACTACTGGTGCTTTTCCGATTGCTTTAACTACCGCTACATTAGCTAGCAAACTAATTACTTCTCCCTCAATAAGCTCTCCGCTCCCAATAACAATACCCTGTACTTCCATCCCTACTTTGAACGTTTCTTTTTTTTTTACCATTATTTCGCCCCCCTCTTATGACTACTTGTAGTCATTTGAATATTTTTTAGGAGAACGTTTTTCCGTTCCCTTTCATCGAATAGAATCCTTCATCATTTCAACAAATAATTAACTTTCAGTGTAAAAAAATTCTTCGTAATTACCATCATGAAAAATATCCCATCTTTGTTTTTCATTCTCATTTAAGTAGGAAAAATAATATCTGACAGTATCTAACTTATTTAATTGCCCTCTGGTTTTGTAAATACAATCCAAGTAATCTTGCATTCGATCTGACCAAAACATTCTTGTCTGCTCCATCTATTATCTCTCCTTTTTATTAAATCAAATATTTAAACTATTGACTACTTGTAGTCTACAGATACATCATACGACAACGACTACTTGTAGTCAATATTTTTCTTTAATTTAATTAACTGTCTATTCGTAGTCAAAAAATGTAAAAAAACGCCTAGTTTACACTAGACGTTTAAACAACTCAACAATTCTTCGTTATACCCCATCAAGGGTTGAACTGCTTTAATACTTACTTGATCGTCTTCTCTAACTGCTTCTATGCTTACCCCTTTTGTATATTGGCCATCTTTCTTATCCGTCCAAATTTGATAATAAGTAAGTCCATATCGTTCAATAATCTCAAAGAGAATGGTTATTATTTTTTTTTGTTTGATTTTTGGCAATTCAATCCGCAATGATTTTTCTTGAATATCGAACTCTGGATTTTTATTTTTAAGTTGTTCTTCAATAATCATATAGTCTGTAGACATCTTATCTAAATCAATTAATGAATCAGATAAGATTGCTATTGTATCGTTCATAACACATCAGCTACTTTCTTCTCTTTATTCCATTTCATATACAGGAGTATTAAGAGATAATTTATGTGTGAAGTTCACGATTTTTGATACATCTTCTAACTTGAAGCGTTTAAATGCTTCTTTTCCTCTTGTTAAATTATCATTCCAATCAAATCCCTCTCGCAAAGGTACATCGACTTTTACTTCACTGATCCCTATCCCTTCTCTTCCAATTCCTTTTTCTTTAAATTCTGTTTCAATAAAAGTACGTCCGGCTTTATCATTATCAACACAAAGGACTGTTTCTGAAGGCAATGATTTAAACTTATTATAATGCTCTGTAACCCCATGCAATACATTACCTACCTTTAATCCATTCATGCTAACAAACGTAGCATTTTCGGCTTTTTCTGGCTTTTGTGTAATGTACGACATCAAATCTATTTCACTTTCAAAAAAATACATTTTATCTGGTTGGCCAAAAGTTACGTTAAATCCTGAATACTCTTTAGAGTTTTCTTGTATTTTTTTCCATGTAACATCCTTTTGTTTGCCTTCATGAAAAAATTTTCTAGTTCCTTGTTCCGTACACCCAACGATTTCTTGATCTTTTTTCCATAAGAACAAAACATTTCCTTTTTTGTCTTGTTTAATTAGTCCTTTAGATAAAAAATCTTCCACTAAAGCTGTATCAATTCTTCTCTCATTTACTAAATAAGACTTTGCAACAGATACCGGCACTTCATTTTCTTTCTGATATTGGTACGGAGCTTTTTTCACTTTTGTATTGAACGAATGAACTTCATAATCACTATCTTCAAGTTTCTGTTTTGCTTCTTTAAATGAACAATCATAGTAGGCTTTGATAAAATCAAAAATATCTCCCCCTAAATCCTTTGAGTTCCATTTAAAAAGGTTTTTGCGATCACTGATTACACAAGAATCATGATCTTCTAATCTATAGTATTCCCTTGAATCTTGCTTTAAACCTATCCCATTTTGTTTACAAAAATCAACAATACTGACTTTTTTCGCTTCTTTCAATTCCAAATAGACACCTCCTCTATCGGAAATTTATTCCACATACTCCATCCAAATAGACAACCCCACTATTAAGTGAAAATCATTTTTTTATAAAGTACATTTGTATTCTTCATAATAATCCTGTGTACAGAAAATATAATTTAATCCGTCTCTAAGTGATAACTCCCAAAAGCCTATCTTCTTGCTCTTTTTTTCTCTAATTATTTTTTTTCTAACACTTTTTCCGTACTTCAAAGCCATTTTAAAAGCGATTTGTACATCTTCACAAATTACAAAATGACTATTATTAATTTGGTGATATTCACCTTGCGTTTCTAAAAAATTTCTATTTTCTTGTTCTATCATTCATTTATCTACTCCATTTCAAATTTTGTTGTATTTTCAAAATTAGTCAATTTCAAAATCTTATTTTCCATTTCTTCAGAAACAGATGGTATTTCAAACGTATCATTTTCAATTTCATTATAAATTTCTCTCATTGCACCGTTATAAGCCATGATAGACGTAGCTTTTTGGTATTCCGTAGAAGAAGTATCTACTGGAATACCTAGCAGTTCTTCTTTATCGATCTCTAACTTTTCGGATAAATTTGTCAATTTCGTTTCAATTTCTTCTTTATGACTGTCATAAAATTCATTAATATCACTATCTAATGCTAATCTGGAAACTGGTTCTTCCACGTTTTCTAAATATTCAATGCGCTCTTGCCAAGCTTGTTTATCATAATAGTTAGTTGTTTCTAGCTCTTGCTCAAAATCTTTTATCACAACTTCTCGAATGGGAACTTCCGAAACCTTATGCCCAATAAATTTATCTGTCATGTCCTCACTACTTTCTAAGCTATTCCGTTCCTCGTTTAAATCGTGAATAGTTTCAATCTTTACTTTATCAGGCTGTAACACTACGATAACTACATCCTTTTGTCTTAACTGTTCTTCCGCAATAATATGTGTATATTTCCCAACGTCATAAAATGCCTTAGCAGTAGCTTCATGATCTCCAATGGTATTTCCAATGTCGTTAATCAAATCTACGTCATTTTCATTCTCACTAAGAGAAGCAATCACTTCTCTTTTTACAACTTTTTCTCCGTAATAACTAACATCATTGTAATCATTTAAAATATCATTACTTTCTTGTAATTTATCTATTACTTTAGAAAGCTCTTCATCAGTAATAGTGCGTTCATTCATAGAAATCGGCTTCTCTAATTCAACATTTACTTCATATACGAAACCATTATTTCCGTTACTACCTTGCTCAGCGTACATTGTCGCCATTTCTTTATTAGGTGTTAAGTACACACCAAATCCATTAGCTGTTCCGTTTAAACCTTTATGATCTAAACTAAATTCATCAAATTTATTCATACTTCCATGAAACAGGCGATAATTTCCGCCTGTTTCATAATTTTGTTCATTACTCATAATTTTTTTCACTCCATTTCAAAAGAATGTTCTGCTGTTTTTACAGTCGGCTTTTCCAAGTTAGAATTTTCTGGTATCTTGAAAGTTCCTTCATCCATTTCATATTTTACTTTAGTTGCAACCAATTTATAAGCTACTACTGAAGCCACCTCTTTATATGAATCATTATCTATTGTATCTCTTAAATTTGTTCCTGATACAGATTCAAAATCTGTAATCGTATTTTCGATTTCTTGCTTATGAGATTCATAAAAATTTTCCGCAGTCATACAAGAGTTTAATTCTTTTATATCGTTAATATTTGTTTGATTTTCAATTTCTTTTTGCCAACATTTTTCATTGTAGTAATTGTTAGCATTTTCAGATAGATTATAAACCGCTTCATTTACAACAACCGATCTCAACGGTTCGCTTAATTTTAACATATCATTTTTTATTTCATGATTCTCACAAGCTTTCAAACTTTCTAAAACAAACTTTTCGACATAATCGCAATTTTCAGGTGATCGATCTAGTAATAAGCGATCATTTTTATTTTCACTTGGATTCTCAAAAACTACACCGTAAACATCACATACATCAAATTGTTTCGTATCTGAATAATATGTCACATAATTTTCTCCTATTTTAGCTGTAACATCATAATTTCTATGAGTAAGCTCAATAGAATTTTCTCCATATTTTTTTCTATAATAATCCACCATCGCTTCTAAATAACTACCATGGATTTTTCTATCCGGATCATCGATTGTACTATCGTAGAAATTGTGAAATTCTAACTCTGATTTTTGTTTTATCTGCTCTTTATTCTCATTAGGAACAAAGGAATTTTTTAGTGCATTAAATGCTGTTTGCTGTTCTTCCAGTACTTTCTTATCAATCGTACTTATAAAATCAATAGTCGTCTCTCTAACTTCTTGCATTATCTGTCTAAAGTTTTTTGGATCAATTCTTTCATTATTTTTAGTCCAATTTGCAATATACGGAATAGTAAAATCTGACGTATCAATACCGTAATTATGACAAACAATAAATGAAGTCATTTCCGCCTGAAACTCCTTAATCGGTATTGAGTAGGAAGAACCATGTTCATTCTTATTGTGAAGCTTTTTGTGAGCTAATTCGTGAATACTAGTAGTAAGATTTTGTGTTCTACTATTTCTTGAATTTAATACAATTTCTTCCCTCCCATCACCATATTGAATATATTCTCCTCTAGCGCTTCCCATTTCGCCTCTACCAGACTCGTTCATATCTTTTATAGATATATTCATAGATTCGGCCAAATGACTTATACCTTTTTCTAATTGACTAACACTTAATTCACCATCAATATTAAAATTCCATACCCTGTTAGGAAATATTTTTGGCAAATCTTCTTCCGTTGCATTAGTTTGGGAAATATCAAATACGTAACCCTTCTTAAAATGCTTGATTTTTTTGCTTCTTAATTCTCCATTTTTGATTTTTTCTTTTTGCTCACTTGTCGCTTCTTTTAATGTCTTTTCCTCACCATTTTCATCAATAAAAACCGTTACCGGAGCATGTGCATAAATACCTATCCCCTTTTCTTTCGCTTTAACTTGAAATCCTAGTTTTTTCCAACCATCATAACTTGCTACAGCAATTGCTCCTTCAAATCCCTCATCGATCAACGAAAGGTTTAAAGGACTGTAATTGTGTATTTTAGACATGAACTTGGCAAACTCGATCATATCTTCAGGGTTAGACTGATATTGCTCGATTTTGCTGTTGGAAGCCTCAATTAAATCGTCTAACTCTTTTTGTTTTTGCTCCTTCGTTTTCGGTTTCCAGTTTCCTTTTTTATAGGCCATCTTCTATCTCCTTTCTTTTTTAGGTAAGCTAAATTACCTAATTAAATTATACCAGATATATAAAAACTCTTCTATCTAGTTTCACTGAATCAATGCAAATAAAAAAGAGATAAGATAGTTATAGTAACCATCTTATCCCTTTTTATTTTGCCACCTAATCAACTATACTTACGTTTTTACCTTTACTATCTAATAGAACTTTGTTATCTTTAGAAGCTACTTTAGTAAGCAAAAGTTGATCCAATTCATCATTAGAATATCCCGAATAAAAATTATCTAAAACCTTCGTTGTTGCAACTGGAATTGATAACTTCAAATCCATACTAGTAGATTCATAAGATAATTCTCCTTCAGACGAAACTTCACCAAAACTATTTAAATTCCAAATTGGACTATCTAAATATTTGTAAGATAATTTAATTGTTTCCATTGAAGGTGATTTATTCTCATTATCCATTTTAATTGTTGCTGATACCTTTTCCCACTCCGGCTCTGAATATTGAACACCATCGATTTCTTCTATATCCGCCTGTATTTTAGGTATACTATCTTGAAAATCAGCAATTTTTTGGTCATTTTGAAACTCTTGTTTTTCCTCATTACCTAATTCTGTTTTTACAGAATCTAAAGTAGCATTGTAGCTATCAATATCGCTTTTTTTCTTATCATTAAACTTTTGTTTATCAGCGTTCAATGCTTGTTCTATTATTTCTTCATCGCTCATTTTAGAAACTTTTTCTAAAGTAAGCTGTTCCATATCCGTTTTAAATACTTTTGCTTTACCATCTTTAGTTTGGATCACCGCTTTTACATATTCATTCTTATCAATAGGCGTTTTGTTTTTACTACTTGTTTCGACTACCAACCAACAACGTGAATCTTTTTGTTCTGCACTATCTATGAATGAGATATTATGTGCTTCATTTGACTTAGCAGCAGCTTCTTCTTTGCCACATGCAGATAATAATAGCGCAAAACTAAAAATCATAGGTATTGTTGCAATAACTCTTAACTTTTTCATTTATAAGCACCTCTTTTTTATCGGTCTGATACATAATTTCATATTATCATATTTTCATTCTAATACACAGATACCCTTAAAATAATTTCTTATAGAAAATAATAGCAAAAAACAAAGAACCAAATAAGCCGTCCTTTGTCTATCACTTTTTTTATTTTTCCGTTATGTTTGCCTTAGCTTTTTAAATTTTTTTACTCCTACTTGTAGTCTTTAGGTGTAAATTAAAGGAAGTCAAATAACTTCCTCCAATTCTTATATTTTATTACTACTAAAATAGTTTAACACGAATGACTACAAGTAGTCATGTGATTTCCCAACATATTTTTAAACTCCTAATTCGCTCTGTACGTCTATATAACGTCTCTTAGCATAATCTATCAAGTTTCTATTTCAAACCGCTTAAAACGAATATCAGTGGCCAAAATTTTCTACTGGAAGCTTTTAAAGTCTAAAATATATTTCTTATTTGATCCAAAACTTCAGGGAAATACAAACCCAATATCAATACAGCACCTATAATTAATAGCGGAATCATTTTTTTAATAAAAGAAATAGCAGCTAAAACAATCAGTACTACAACTATTAATAAGGCTATTTTGGGATTAGAATATAAAAACTCTTTGACCATAGACGTTACATTTAAGTATAGTTCAATCAATACCCGAAAATCTCCATTGCTTAACTTGTCCATAATCGTTTTAAAATCGGTCATATCTTTTTACTCCTTTCATATAAAGTTTAATTACTTCTATCAAGATAAATTTTTCCATCGTCACCTATAATTGATTCCACCTTGTCAGATAAAAAAATATCATTACAATCTCTATACTTAATAATTAACTCTTTGACTTTAGATAAATCATTAGCTGAAGCACTAACATCAATATAGGCTAAATACTTTCTAACTAAGCTTTTATTTTCAGCTACCTTAATTTCAAAAGAAGTTTTTGCAAACAATTTTTGTAATAGATCACGTTCTTCTATTGTATAAACGGTATACGGCAAATCTTCATTAGTTACTACATAAGTTCCATTAGAATAAACGTATACACATAAAGTATCATCGCTAATATCGTTGTATTTATTTTCATACAAGTCATATACTCTTAAAATTTTATTTCTATAATTTTCCGATAGAAGTTCAGTACCGTCATCTACAGTTCCTAACGTTTTCAGCATTTTCTCTGTTTCTTTGATCCTATTCAAATTGCTCATTAAAAACCTCCAAATTCTATTTAGTTAACATCAAATTCATATGCTTGTCTTATCTTTTCTTGTTCTATCATTCGTTGTGCTACGTCATAATCGTTTTTAGCACGATACATTTTCAAATCATCATTGATTACTCTATCAATTTTTATAATAAGCTTTTTATCTTTAAATTTTTCAGAAATCTTCTTGAAGTGGACTTCATTTTTTTCACGTGCTAATTGTCGTTCTTCTAATCTTTTTTGGAAATCATCATATCGTTGTCTAGCATATTTCGTTTTAAATTCTGGTTTTTCCCTATTAAACTTAACGTTCAATTTTTTTCCGTCTAACAGATTTTTAAGTTCATTATTATTCAAATTTTTTTCTTCAGATTGCTTTAAAAGTTTAATTTGTCCTACTACAGCATTACCCATTCGAGCATTAAAATCTTTTTTTCTATTCAAATAATATTCTTGTGGATTATAGCGTTTACCATAAGTTGTTTGATAAAGCTCATCAATTTCTTTAGTCATACGATCATATTCTTTTCTTTTTGGATTACCCCTTGTCATATAATTTGTGACTTCATCAATCTTTTCTTTTGTTTTTTCAGGAAGCTCATTGTAGCCACGTGTTGTACTAGGTATTTCTTTTTTCAATTCCTTTAGGTAGTTTACTAATTCTTTGTCATATCTTGAATTATTTTCTACATATAATTGAATCAAAGAATCTTTTACAGACTGCTTAATTTCTAAAGGAACTTCTTTTCTCAATTTAGATATTTTTTCAAATTCGTTCGTTCTATCTAATATTTTGCTACCGAATTTAAAAATCATATCATCTAACGTAGACTGTTTTCTTTTACCTCTAGCTTGTAAAACACCATCATATTCCATTATTTCACGAGTATTTTTACGCTCCATAGCTGTTACATGAATATGGATGTGTTCAGTATTTCTGTGAATCGTTGCAAACCAAAAAGGATCAACTAGTTCTTCCTTTTCTTGCATTTTTCCCATCATAGACTTTGTTGCTTCATATAGAACATTTTCATTTAATTCATTTGTTTCTGGATTATAATATCCTTCCCTTACTAAAAAATCATTATCGAATGAAATTACATCTTGGAACATCACCGATCCATTATTTTTTGCTTCTATGACCGATTCTTTTATTTTTGAAATGTCCTTTTTAGTGATATATCTTTTTGTATTGCTAAATGCTCCGTTTACTATTTCATTATCTACATTTTCTAAGATAGCTTTTTTACGTGTCATATAATCAATATATTTATCCATTTCACGTAAATCTTTAATCACTGGTTGATCTGTTTCCTGTTCTATTTTTTCCAAAGCTTTTTCTATTCTAGCTAATTCATTTAGTTCATCTTCTGAATAATCATGATCTAGTTTATCTTGCCTAATAGCCTCTTGTCTGGAAATATAATCTACAAATTTTTGAAGTTCTACCATGTGATTATTCTTTTTGCTTTTTCCTGTTTCAAATTTTGCTTTAAGGATAATGCTCGCACTTTTTCTGTTAAAGATATGTTCAGTCATATCATCACCCACCATTTTCAAAAATTTTTTCTACAGGCGGTTTTGTACTTAATGCTAAGTTGCATTAGAATTTTTTAGTTTTCAATCCGTTGTAAATCTTAATGACGGTGAACTAAACATTGTTCCCTCTCCCAAACGACTACTTTCTTTTTCCGGTTCAGCACGCTCTTCTTCTAATTCTTTACTAGCTAATCCACTATTAATTAATAGTTTATAGACAGACTCTTCTATACTATTTAATTGTTCACTATAATCTTTATGTGTACTGTCTTCTTTTTTATTAAAGTTTTCAAGTTGCTGTTTTTGCAATTCTATTATCGTTTCAAGTTCGCTAATTTTTAATTTTGCTTCTTCTAAGTTTTTAGCTAACTCTTCTTTTTCTGGATCACGGAAATTTTGATTGGCTTTTGTTAACATTGGTAAATTTGAAACAACATAACGGAACATATTGGATTTTGTTTGAAATACTGACTTGTTTACTTCAAAGCACTTATTGAATTTTTCTTTTACATCTTCTGTTGCTGATACTTTGAAATAAGGATAGTTCATTTATTTAAATCACTCCTTTCGCTAATTAAAAAATTGAATAAGCGTTCATAAACTGAAGTTAACTCGCTAATACTTTCTACCATTTGTTCATTTGACAATAAAAGTTTTTCAACTACTAAATCAAATTCTGACTTTTTATAATCAATCAAATCGATCTCGCTATCTTGGCGAATGATTGCTAAAAAATAGTCATTCCTACTAAACTTTTTTCCGGTACGTTCTTGAATTTTATTTACTTTTTTATCAATCTCTTTTATATATTGTGGATCAATTCCTCTGATTGAAACGTCCATACACACACCTCTTTCAAGTTGTTTTTATCTATCTGGTATATATTATTATATCAAAGTCCAAAGGAAAATTAAAGATTTAAAGACAAGACCAAGGAATTAATACAAAGAGCATAAGGGAAAACTGATAGCACCTTCCTAAAGGAAGGTGGCTAAGTTGGCTGTGCCAACTGGTTTTCTTTCAAAATCACCTCATATTTTTTTGCTATTACAAAAATATCTATTTTCGACCTATTTTCGGCCATAATATAGTACCTACTTTTGGTCATAGTTTCGTCCGTAGTTTTGGTCATTGAAACTAAAGCTTTTGCGCACAAAAAAAGAGTGGCAAGTTTTACCTTACCACTCTTTTTCCTATTCACAAATTTGGTTTAAATTCGCTTTTTTTATTACTTCGTTTATATCATAGCAATCATAATATTTGCACAACATCATTCCTAATTTTAACGCTTGTTCCTCTTTATATTTTTTAAGCTCTGCATTTTTTTTTCGCTTAATTGCTTTTCTTTTTTCTTTATATTCCGCTTCAATTCTCATTAATTCTTCTTCAGCTTTCTCTTTAATAGTGACAATAGAATTACACATTTTCTCTAAACTCCCTTAAAATAATTTAAACACGATCACTCAAACCGGCTTGCAGACTTTTCTAGTTGTTTGATTTTTTCCTCAAGTTGTTTGATTTTATTTTCGCTTTCCTCTATTGAAGATTTATTATTTTCAATAGTTGTCTGCATAGAACTGATTTCATTTTTTGTATCTGTCTGTTCATCTAGGGTTTGAAACTCTAAGTTTTGATTAGCTTTATCAATATCTTTTTGCACTACTTCATTTGCTAGATTCATTTTTTCAATAGATTTTTTCTCATCTTTTATAGATTTTTCTATAGCTTTAATTTGATATTTAAAATTATCTTTTTGTAAATCAGAAGTACTCTCAACTTCCAATTTATTATTCGATTTAATGTCTTTATCTACTGCATAGAATTTTATTTCCTTTTCTTTTAAGTCGTTTGAAGGCTCTAACTCCGGATAAATATATCTAGGGTGAACTGTCACAGAAATTACACCAAAGTTTTTAGGTAGATTTTGATAATATATTACCGTGTATTCATCTGACAATTGTATAATTTTTGTCTCAACACCTTCATTATTTTTGTTCGTTATGAAATTTAGTCTATAGTCACTTTTAATATTACTTAGTGATTTAGTTCCTGTATCATCTTGATACCGCAACACTAATTTAAATAGTCCATCTTCCCTATTTATTTCCATATCATCGACATACATATTCAAAGAAGACGTTACATTTTGGGCTGAATTCATTTTTACAGTTTCAAAATCATAACTTTTTCCCATCACATAAGGAGAAAAAACGATCATCATTCCTACTGCTAAGAATCCAAGTATAGCACCTAAATATAATTTCATTCCTTTCGTTTTTTTATATACTTTGTCAATTTGCGACTTATTTTTTTTATTTGTTTCTTTCTTATTATGAATGGAATATTTCTTATTCATTTACTTCACCTCACTATTTTAAATACTTGATTTCATAATTATCTACCAACACTCGGCCGTCCTTGTTAGTTACTTCAAAGAGCATATAAACTGTATTCTCTGTATCACCACTAGAAGATTCTGTCTTGTAATTGACTTCAGCAAAGTAATTAATAGTATTGGCATTAACATAATTCGTATATAATCTTGAATCTTTATATTTACTTTTGAATGTTGGATCGCTTGAATATGCTTCCCCTTTTTGAGTAGTAGATTTACTTTCTAAAGTCTTTTTACTCGTTGTAATCATGTCGTCCGGCACAATAGAATCAGCTACAGAAGTAGTAGATACTTTCTCTAATTCTGCCTTCTTTTCTTCTACTTTTTCAATATCATATACCGGATATAGTTCAACAAATTTCTTAGCAGTTTCAGCAATTTGTTTATTTAATTCACTACCATCATCATTAGTTAGATTCGCTTCTATATTTGCATTTAGATCATTAATATTTTTACTTAACTTGCTATTTTGTTCTTCTAATTGTGCTACTTCTTGATCCAATTTTTTATTTTTTGCTTGAATGGTGCTTGTATGAAGTTGAGACAACAGTCCGCCTAAAACTAAAACAACAAGTAAAACACCACAAATATATTTCCATTTATTATCATTTTTTTTCTTAATCATCTTTTTCTTCCCCCTATTTTTTAACTCTACGAATCTCTGGACTGTGTGATTGCCAGTATGAATCTTGCCAATTGTGATAACCAATTCCGCTTGAATTACTATCATACATAGTTGTTTCATTAACATAGATACCTACGTGAGAAATGAAATCGGGCGCTCCGTATGTTCCTCTGAAAAAAATCAGATCACCTGCTTTTGCTTCTTTAATTGATACTGCTTCAGTTGCTTCATACTGTGTTACTGTATAACTTTCTATCGTAATTCCGGCGCTAAATTGATAAAGATATGCTGTCAATCCGCTACAATCAAAACCTGTTGTTGGATTTTTACCGCCCCAAACATACGGCCAACCTTGATATTTTTCCATTTCTGTTTTCATTTTCCCCCAAAATTCTGAAGGGTTGGCCGGATTACCACTACCACCACCAATATACTGTTTAACTAACTCTGCATAGTAAAAATTCCCACCATTTAAATACAAATATGTTTTTCCATATTTGATTGATACTTCATTTACATATGAATAAGTCTGTCCTGTGGTATTTCCTAAACTTGGAGCAACAACATTTTTAGAATAGGCTTCAGCCGTTTCGATAGTATGTGGTTTCTTGTTTTTCCCTAAGTAATGCATGTAAGCTATACCGTAATTGTAGGCTTGGACTATTCCATCATAGTTACTTTCCATGCCATAACTTTTGGCAATGTTATATACATTACCCAAATGTTTAAGCCCTTGATCGATACTTTCTTCATATTGAAGTGTGTTTACAGGCAATCCTGCTGATTCACTACTTTGCATTAAATCTGGTAAATTACCTCCAGATTCACATTGCATAATTGCTAAAGCGTAAGGTACCAATTCTTTAATCCCATATTTTTCAGCATATTTTTCTACCATTTTTTGCCATTTTTTAACTTCAGGTGACAACGGTTTGTTGCCACCAATGACTTCTACACCTCCTGTATTAGTTGCAGTTTGTGTTCCTTGTAATGTAACCAGAGAACCTATAACTAAAAGAACAACCAATGTTATTAACCCTATAACTACCCCTATTTTTATTTTTAAAGCAAGACCTATTTTCTTTGATACTTGCTTCATCCCTTGACGAGCGAGTGTTGAAGCAACATTATTATTTTTGTTCTGCTCCATTAAATTCACCTCCGATCTCTATTATTGACCACCATCGAATCGTTCAATTTGCTCTGGATATGGATCAAAATTAATCATATAGGTGTCTTCACTGGAAGTTTGAACTACAGCTTGTCCTACTTCTAATTCTGGTAAAAGCATGATTTCTGTATCAGTAATTGTATTTCCTAAAACTTTTTTAATGTCTTCCAACAATGCAGAGTCCAAATTAAAGAAGCATTTAAAAGTACATAGATTAAAAATGTTTCTAATCACATCTGCTACTTCTGATCCGGAATCTTTTGGAATAATTTCTTCAGGAGTTTGAGTTGCAAAGTAAACTCCCGCACGCATTTTCCGCATTTCTCGCTCAAAACTTAGTACATATTCGCATGCATACTTGTTATTTGAATTAATAACGTTGTGACACTCATCGATTAAAACCATAAAATCTTGTGCATACTTATAATAATCACTACCATACTTTTTAAAGTTTTCTTTTTGAATCTTTCCGTTTTGCAATGCACTATTCCAAATAGTCGTTAACGCTGTGAATAATTGACAATGGAACACTGGGGCACTCATTTTACTAATAGAATCAATGTTATAGTAAACAATTTTTGTTGTATCAAAATTTGGCATCGTTGTCACTCCGTTGAAAATTTGAGGATAAGTTGTACACATATCCGTGACAATAAGCTTAATTAATTCAATAGAACGAACACGTTCAGGAGTAGCATTTTTAATTTTGAATTGTTGATTTTCAATAAATTTAAGAAATTCTCCATAGATTGGATATGAATCATTAGACAAGCTACAGATATTTGTATTTAATTGATTTCGTTCGTTATCGTCTCTCGCTTCTCTCCATTCTTGTGGCAAAATCCCATAATGAATATAAAAGTCTTGTAACATCAAAGTATATTCACGTACAGTTGCCGTATCAATTTCCGGTTCTAAAAAGCGAATTTGATTACTACACTTAGTAATATGATTTTGAAAACTCTTCGATTCATCTACGACATCATTTCCAAATTGATCTTTTTTCATGACTGTTGCGTAAATTTGTAATGGATTTACTACCATATCTCCACCACCTAAATCGACGTATACCCCCCTGCTTTCTTCACCATGCCTTCAAATTCGCCTGACTTATCAAATCCTCGGATAAAACAATTCTTCGCTTGTAGCCCTTCCTGTAGCTGTTTAATTAAAGTTGATTTACCAAAACCCATTTTTCCTAAAATAAAGCCGTTAAACGATCGTCTTTGCTTCGTAGAATAAAATGGATCAAATATAAAAGCACCACCAGTTGAAGTAGTTCCTAAGTAAAAACCACGTGGATCTTTTAAACTCTTATGGTGAAATGGAATACCGCCACCAATATTTTTTGCTGGAACAGTTAACCCTTTTTTGGAAAATAGTTTTGATTCTTGTTCCATACCATCTTGAAATAATGACATCCATTCATCCTTCATTCTGAATTGCGGAACAATTGCCTTGTGATTGACACTAGCCAAGTCTTTACGAATCTCACTAATTCTTTTCTCTAATTCTTCTAAAGAGTCACTATAAACAAAAATACGAGCATGAACGGTTTTGACCACTTCACCACGTTTCGTAATTTCTTGTGCAAAATCTTCTAAATTGTATTTATCTAGTAAAGCATCTGTTTTGTCAGTTGTTCTATTCTCGTTTGCTGATCGGTAATCTAATTCTCCAATAGACGTGTTGATTTTGTGCAATAAGTCTTCTTTATCCGCCGTACATACATCAAAAGTTGCAATAGTGTTTGGAATTGCCATTATATCTGTTAACCATCGACTGTTTACATCTTCTGCAAACTCAATAACAGCAATCGAAGTTACATATCCATCACCAGTAGAAATATAGCGCTCATCAAATTTAATTCCACCGCTCGGTTGATACTTTTCTACTAGTCTTAAGTCATACCCTTCATTTACTAGATTTCTTGCTAATTTTTTACTTACAATCATGTTCAATTCTCCTTTTTAAATAGAATGTAAAAAAGCGTTCTTTTCACTAAAGAACGCTGACTTGCTGTTACTATTTTCTTCTGTAATCCAAACAAACAGAACTTCCTTATATTTATTTGCTAGATTGGAAAAGCTTTGATAAAATCCTTTTATTTCTGTTACAGGAATTGTTTCATCAAAAACAACTAAATTAAAATCAGGATAAATATTTAAAATGTCATCTACTACTTTTAGATCATTGTTAGTTAAATATTTTTTTTCTATCGTTCGTATGCCTTTATAGTGATTCTTTTCATCAGTTATTACTAATGCTCTTGATCTAGGCCTTGAATTATCAATACTATCCATCACTCTTTCTGTTTTTCCACTTCCATTTTTCCCACGTACATTAATTAAATTAGATTCTTTCCATTCAAAGATTAAATCAGTAGCATTTTTACCTTTAATTACTTTACAAAATCCTTTTCTACAGTGCTTTAACATAATAATAAGCACCACCTTATAAAGAAGTATTAGGATTCATCAATTTAGTTATCACATTGATTAAATCACCTTCAGTAATTCTTTGTAAATCTAACTCTCTACCACCGGCCTGTTTCATGACATCAGCATGATTTTTCACTTCTTTTTGTGTTTTTCCATAAACACAAATAACGAACATCAACTCTGGTAAAGTTGATACTAGATCAACTCTTTCATAATTATCGTAAGCTAGTTTTAGATTCCACTTTAGATACGTTTCTAAATTGGGGTCATTATTACTCAACAAACTTCTCTTTGCCTCCTGTATTCTATGTTTCCAATAAATCGCTTGATTTACTGTTTCAGTAGGATAAGTTAATGAATATATTTTATATGGCTCTAAATATACTCGATTTAAATAAGTGAGTTTATTTACCATACGCATAAATCCATCTTCTGAAATAGAAGTTAAGTCAGTTGTTTTAACTTTAAAAAAAGCTTGGTACTTATTGTCATTAGTCACTAACGTTCCGTCTTTCAATATTTTTTTATATGGTAAAAGTTCACATATATCTTTATCTTTTGGAATAACTAGTTCTAAGAACTTATCAAAAACATCACTTAATTTATTTTCATTACTTTCAGCAACAATCATAATTCAATTTTCCCCCTACTATTTCTTTTAAACTCTACTTCATGGTACCTGTTTCTATCCATCTTAAAGAGATAATACAGCATTAAAATATTTCGCTCTTTAGGGTGATTAGGCGTTCTAACGCACATCCAAACACCCATTACAAATGCTAATAAGTACAGTGCAAATTTCATCATTGGTGAAATTGGCATTAATTTTGCAAAGTAAACACTTGCCATTACGCTTCCGGCTACTATTCCTAAATCGACTAAATAGAAGAAAAATAGCTTTATCTCTTGTTTTATATTTTTGGGATTTCTATACATCATTTTCACCTCATAAAAAGCCGGCACAATCACTCATGCCGGCTTTTAATTTAATTTAAATTATCGAAAAGTGGATTAGGATCATTAAGTGTATCTCTGAATAACTCATTGTCTTCATAAGTGAATCTTCGTCTTGGTTTTGATCCCTTATCATTTTCACGGATTTCACTATCAATAATCACTGTTTCATGATTTGAATCAAATTTTTTCGCTGACTTTCTGTCTTCAACAATATTGATTTTTTGTGTTTTTTCTTTCATTTCTCCACTATCTTTTTGAACGTTCTCCCGAACATCTACTGTTTTGAATCCTTGACTACTTGTAGAATTTTGTACATTTTCTCGGACATCTACTGTTTTTGGTTGACTTGCACTGCTACTTTGCACATTTTCTCGAACATCCACTGATTTAAACCCTTGACTACTTGTAGAATTTTGTAGATTTTCTCGAACATCTACTGTTTTTGGTTGACTTGTGCTGCTACTTTGCACATTCTCTCGAACATCAATTGTCTTAGTGCCTTGAGCATTTGAAGAACTTTGTAAATTCTCTCTTACATCAACATTTCGTCCGACATGACCATTCAGTGAACCTTGAATATTTTCTCGGACATCTACTGATCGGCCACTTTGACTACTTGTAGAATTTTGTGAATTTTCTTTGACTAATTTTTCTAATCCTGTATTTGAATTTTTAGCTTCTTGGATTCTTTCTTTGGTCAACGCTTCTTTTTCGTCCATATTAACGCCTGTACGTCCTTCTACACGTTTCCTTAACATTTCCTCACGATTCATTGCTTCAGGCGTGTATTTCGCTTCCTGTCGCTTCTGATTAATTAATTCTTCAGCAGACTTAGCTTGACCGTGCATAGCATTTTTGCGTTCTTCAATATCTTGTTGAACTTTTTGCTGAATTGCACTTGTAGGATTATTATTCGATTCAGCATTATTTTTCATTGCTTCACGCATACGTTCAGAACTAGACATAATTCTATCAGCATTTTCAACCTTAGCACCATCTTTTCTATCCGAAAGACGTGTTGG
Source organism: Enterococcus sp. HMSC076E04 (assembly GCF_001814285.1). Taxonomy (NCBI): domain Bacteria; kingdom Bacillati; phylum Bacillota; class Bacilli; order Lactobacillales; family Enterococcaceae; genus Enterococcus; species Enterococcus sp. HMSC076E04. The sequence goes on from NZ_KV815553.1 coordinate 25,790, forward strand.
CATGGAATCAGCATATTTTCCAGTTTCATCTTCTTTATTTTTAGCCAACATAGATTTGCTATTTTTATTAATAGCGGACACGGTACCATCATCTAAACCTTCTTTGAACTTGTTCTTGGTATCGTTAGCCATATCACGCATACTCTTAAATGGTTTCGTTGCTCTTTCACTAGCCATTGTAGCTCCATCTGAAGCTAAACCTGATAATCCACGTTCATGAGCATATCCCAAAACTCTTCCAGTTTTGCCAGCTTTCTTTGATAAAGTTTCGCCGAAATTCTTTTCTGGTTTTCGATCTTCTCCTTCTCTGCTGTCTGACCCATTTCCGTTTCCGCTTCCTTTGGCACGATTAAATCCATTTGATCCTTTTCTAAACAGCATTGCACCCATTCCAAAAGCAGAAGCAAGTTGCCCATAGCCTTCTTTGAGTCCAATATCAACACCAAAGTATCTCATGACTGTTCCACTACCCTTTATTAAAACAAAAACAGCACATACATAAGCTACAGCTTTAACAAACGGATTAACTGAAGACCCTCCGCCAGTTCCTAAATAGGAAATAAACATTGCAAACATGGATAATCCAAATCCTTGAAAACCAACAGTCAAATAGCACTGTAGAATATCCGACAGAACAACTTTTGAACGCTGACCTGTCTCAATATCCGTTGCAAAAACAAGAACCCCAAGCACACGCTTAAATGCCAGTTCTAAAATAGCAGTGACTATGATAAAAATACTAAAAACATAAGCTACAGCTAACGAAAGTAATCCTAAAGTCAACGCAAAAGTATTTTTAGTAAACCTGTAGTACCCCCCTTTAAAACTATCAGAGAACATCGACATCCAACCATCATCAATCTTAACGGCTTGCATATTTCCTTCGCCGTCTGGTGTCAACCTAGATTGGAGATATTCAGCTTTTTTATTATCATCTTCTAAATCTTTAGCTGTATCAACTGTGATTACTTCGCTGAAATCATAGGAGAAGAAATTCTTTTCTTTTAATGCATTTTTTTGTACGCCGTCTTTACCCAATCGATCATAAGCATCATTTTTATTTATATATACTAAATCAGTTACACCATCCTCGATCAATGACCAGGCAACGCCCCCATCAGCTTTTGTAATTGTAGTCGAGTCCTTATAAAATGTTTTAGCGAATTGAATACCACTAGAAATCATGGTTGGCATTAAAAGGATTAATGCTACAGACATCACTACGTTCATTCCAACCGATTTTAAATCCACTGTTCCTTTTCCAGTAATCATCTTGTAACCAACAAACATCAATGAAAGGATCATTAATCCTACAACCACCGTGTTTAATACAGATTGATAAACAGCACCTAAACTACTACTTTCCACAAAGCTAAACAGACTTAGCGATTGTGGTACAAGGTTTTCTGCTGATTTACAAACAAAATATGCACCTCTAATCAGCCCCCACGATAGACTTTGCATAACAATGCTCCCAAAACCACCTTTAGTAAACTGAAGATAATCTTGATATTTTGTTAAAAAATTCAATACCTCTTTATTGTCTGTAATCCATGGCAATGCAAAAACTTGTTGCGGATAAGACACAAAGAGAATGATTATTAGAGAAACTATGATTGGCCATTTATACTTTAACCATCGTACATTTAATTTTCTCCAATTAATAGATTCAGTCAATATTTCTTCCCTTCTCTCTAAATTGCTTTTACTAGCTTAGTCATAGCATTTTTCAACTTGATAATTTTATTTTTAAGAATTGAATTCTTTGTTTTTAACACTGCTAACTCATAAGCATTAGCTAATTGTTGTTCTAGGATCATAATTTGATCTTTATTCTCTTTAGCATTATGAATAGCTATAGAATCATTGATTAAAGATTGAATGAAGGGCGTATCAAGGACTTGCGAATTAATGGTTTTTATAACCATGTCTGCCGAATTTTCATCAGCCAGCCTTCCATTAATTACTTTTACTAATTCTATTGCTTCCTTTTGACTTTCTTTTAGATAAATATTAATTTTCATTTCTTGTTCTGATAGAACTTGACCTTCCGTATCTTGATTTTTTTCTTCCGTATTTACTAGCTTTAACAGCTCTTCTTCATTAATTGTTTGTTGTGATCCTGATAGATTTCGATAATTATGATAGTCTTCATCACTAATAGGAATATTATTAATAATTGAATACTCCAAACGTGTTTTTAAATCTTTGATAAACTTTGCATATGGAATTTGGTTATCTTGTAAAGATAGATTGATATGTTCACATGCAATATCAATCTCATTAATATCTCTTTGAGTATCAAAATCTTCTGCTAGAAATTGGTATCTATACGGCATATTCGTTTCTTTAGTATTAAAGATAGGAAATGGTCTAATCTTATTTCTTTTTGTATCTTGTCTATGAAGGTTTCTTAAAATAATTTGCTCCCCTTCAATCAATTGACTAGCACGCTCAACTGTAATTACTCGCTCTTGTTCTGCCGAACTAGTTACCGAGCTATCAGTATCTAAATGTTTTGAACTAGCACTCCTATTTATTGTTGTCTTATGACCACATTTTTTGGAAATTTCTTCTATCGTTTCCTCATCGTTCGACATGATTAAAATATGATTCTGACAGTTTTCTTTGATTGTTTTAAAAGCTTTATCATATCTTGTTTCTAGCTGACTATAGGATTGAATCACTAAGTCAAAAAGCATATTTCTCCCTAGACATACCGTCATAATCCCGTCCATATTGTCTATAGCCGGCATATTCCCAAATTCATCTAATAAGAAATGAACGCGCCTAAAACATTTTTTATCCGGTGTTTGCTTACAATTACTTGCTAACTCTGTATAAAGTTGACTGATGAAAATACTCGCAAGTACGTGATTCGACGGATCATAATCTGGAATAACCATGAACACAGCAGTTGGTTGATCCGTATATTTTAATCGTAAAGTGCTGATTTCTAAGTCAGAAAAATTTGCACCTGACTTGAATTTTTTAGTGACTAAAGAAGTATCATGACTATTTGCTTGTTTTTTTGGAAATTCAATACGATACCATGCTCTCGATTTCTCTTCTTCATATCGTATATCCAACATATCTCCATCCTGAAGATATTCATTAAAATTTAAAACACATAGCCCTAAAGCTTTTACTTTCACTCGATACTTCTTAATTAGTCTAATTACATCATTTTCTCTTCTCAAAAATGAAATACTAATCCTCTTTCCAACTAAATTCGTATTGACTTTAAATTGTATGGACTTAGGAAAACCTATCTCTTTCAAATCAATAGACATTTTACTTGTTAACTTTCCGAACAGATCACTTGTAAACATTTCGATACCTTGTGAAGCAGTAGATAAAATCGATCCTTTGGCTTTATCACCAGCAAATGAAGTCGAACCATACTGAATCTTGGCCTGATTCCCTTGTGGTAAAGTATTGAAATATTCATCTAAAGCATTTTTTTCTTTTCCAGTCTTGGGATCAGTGTAAAATAAGCTCCCTAATTCATTCAGCATTTGAGCCACATTGTACATTGTAATTTTTTCAATGCAATCATTGTTAAAACAGTGTTCTACAATTGTTAAAATAATCGCATTGACCGCTGATTTAGCTGATTTGTAGAAAAACTCATTATCTGTACCCATTCCTGAAGCAAAGAGCATTGAAGTTAAAGTATTCGCTCGCTTACTCGCTTCGTGATAGTCCTTGTTAGCCCAACTATCAATTACTAGTTGTAAAGGATTGAAACTCATTGATTCAAGTGGATCATCAATATTTAGCACTAATACACGATAGCCTCGTCTTTCAAGTGTTTCTTTTGAAGCGCTAAACAATTCTCCTTTCGGATCATTAACAACCATATTACTTTGTATCTTTGCTCGACTAAGGTTATCCAATAAAGGAACAACAAATGTTTCCCCTTTACCAGACCTTGAAGCTCCCAAAACAACGGTGTTTACTGTATCTCTATCAATGTAATATTTATCTTGATAGTGACTAATAGGCACACCACCAATACCATCATAAACTTCTGTCTTTTCTGGTATCTCATGGTAATCTCTTTTAATTTCTTTGATGGTTGAAAGTCTTGAATCTCCTTTTTGACCGTAAACAAGATTTTTCTCGCTTTCATGATTTAATTTCCCATATATTAAATAAGCGACTCCTATTACCACAACTACAGCACACATAAAGTATTGTTTCGTATCCCCAAGTGGTCTTAGGTGTGTCAAACTAAATTTGGGATCGAACTCTACTCCAAGTAGACCACTTTCTGACTGGCCGATTGCAACTAACAAAGACTTCAAAAAGTTCAATAAGTACGTTATTGCTAGAAAAACTATTGAACCTAGAAATATACCTATAAATGAAAGGGGAATATTCAATTTATCCTGTAGACTTTTCGGTAAATCTTCTCCCTCAATTTTTCCAGTATGATATTTATTTTTTTTAAAACTACCTGCTTTTTTCAGTTTTACCAAAATTTTATTCGAGTTTTTAACAAATCCATTTTTTCTTTTTTTCACTTCACTATTTTGTACTAGCTTCATCTTGACCCCCACTAATTGATCGGTGGTTCATTAGAATATTCGTCATAATACATATCTTCAAAATTCACATAACCTTTTGACTTCTCTCGATACATTCTTTTATCAACACTTTTAACTTCTTCCTCTTCGATAATTTCAGCTTCAAAAACTTCAATAACTTCCCCTTCATCATTCACTGGATCAGCATCATCTGATAAAATTTCATCTGCTTGATTCGGTTCCACAACTTCCACATCTTCTTTTGTTACCTTAGATTGGGTCTTTCTAAATTCTTCTTTTTCTGGCATACTTACCTCTTCTATATAGATATATGTTTGATTTCTTGTTACTAGTTCATTTTTAGGAATTTTTTGATATTCTTCTTTTTCTAAAGACGATAATTGACCAAAATTTTTCCACCCAGCGTTAAGAAGTACTTGTTCTGTTCCACGAATATTTCCATGAATACTTATCTTCATTCCCTCAACCAAATTGCGATCCAACTTTTCATAGATAAATTTATTCATCAAAGCTTTAGGGTGACTACTTGTAGTCGAAGGTTTCCCATTTCTATCTACAGGACAAGAAATTTGGGCATTAACATTTTCATAATGACCCTTTCCATCTTTTGAGTAGCTAAAAACAGATAAACGTAAGAATAAAACTCTGTATGTTCCCCCATCATAAAATCCAACGTGGTTCACATAACAGTTCCCTAACATAACTTTATTATTAAAAACACTCATATCCGTTCTCCTTTAACGTTTACTAAATAAATTAAGTGCGCCAACTCTGTTTGATCCATTCACCACTTGCTTTGTATCTTGTTCCATAGCTAGTAACTCATTTTTTGAAAGAGCCGTTTCAAGTTTAATTTTAAGCATTTTATTTTCATGATCTAATTCTTCCATACGCTTCAAATTCATTTCAGCTTCTAAACGCTTGATTTCAATACTTTCCTCTTTTAATTCAAGTTCTTTAGTTTGCTTCATACGTTTATGTTCTTGTTCTTCTAAACTATTAAACTCCTTGATTTCAGCTGCCCAAATTGGTGTTTTAGTTTCAATTTCTTCTTGAATTTCTTGAATAAATTTCAGTGCATTCTCCCAAACATTGTCATTTGCCTTAGCGAGTTCAGTAGCCAATTCTGATTTAATTTTTTGCTTACCATCAAATAAATTTTTGTTCATTTCAATTTTCATTTTGTACATTTCTTCATCTATAAATTTATCTTTTGCTTCAAGTAAATCTGCATTGATTGATTCTGCTTTAGAATCAATCAAATTTTGAGTCCGATCTTTCTCTGTAGCAATAAATACCGCTTTATCTGCCTCTTGTCTCGCAATAAAGTTTTTTAAATCTATTTCTTGTTCGATCTCAAACTTTTTGATTTTATCATTTACATTGTTTTCCTGACGTTTTACGAACTCATTTAATTTATCTTCTGCTTCTACTTCCATTTTTGATAACTCTTCTGCCTTGTCTTTCTTCACATCTAAATCGTAAGGCTTCTTCCAAGCAATATCTACCGCAGTTCGTAAACGATCTAATGCTTCTGCTTTAAAAGAAATAATTTGCCGTGAATAATGCTCTCTTAGATTTTCAAATTTTACTTCAGCTAATCTCAACATAGCATGATTACTTCTATATTCATCAATACGAGTATTTGTAAGACCTGTAGAAGGAATCCCTATGAATTTGAATAATGATTCGGGTTTCAACTTTTCGACCATTTGAGAAATTGAAGTTTCGATTTCTTCTCCCAAATCACAGTACTCTTTAAGGGTAACTAACTGCACTGTTTCATGTTTTCTTATTGGTTGTAAGACATTAGGCGCTTGATACTGTGGAGTGTAATTAGGAGCTTGAGAAGGCACATACGGTGGAACTTGCGGATCGTTTACAGCTACCAATCCATTTTGACTACTTGTAGTCAATCCGTCTTTCTTTACATTTTCCACTTCTTCTTCATCTTCAAAGTCAAAGATTTCTTCTATTTCTTCTTCATTTTCAGAAACAGTTTCAATTTCTTCTACTTCTTCTGTTTCTTCAGAAGAAACAACTAATTCTTCAATCTCTTCTTGTTCTTCTAATTCTTCTTCATAAATATCTGTTTCTTCTGGTTCAATCAATTCGTTCATAAGTTTGTTTTTCTTCTTAGCGAATGGTAATACTACTGAAGGAAGCTTCAGATTTAATTTTGACTTTGATTCTTTTGTTGGTTCTGCTACATCTGGTTCATGTTTGTATTGATCGTTAATATCCAAAATCAGTTTATTAGGATCGGAAATCATGCTGTCAGGTGCTTGTAAAATTTGTCCTTCAATATCAGAAAACAGAAGTTTTTCTTGTCCGCCTATCGAAAATGGCGTAATTTCAATTCCATCAAAAGCATACTTTGTTCCTTCTTCTGTGTCTGAACAGATCAAGGTAATGGTTGTCTTGTCTGACCAATTGTGTTGAATCCATCCTACTAGTGCTTCTGCTTGTTTGAGAGTATATTTGTTTTTCTTTTTTAATCCTTTTCCTTTTTTCAACAACTTAGGTTCTACATCTTCAAAATTATATTCGAATCGCTGGTTCATAGTTTAAATCTCCTTAGTTTATAGTTTTTCAAAATAAAAAAGAGCATTAATCACTCAATGCTCTTTCATGCAATACTTGCGAATTTTTTAGTTCTAAGAAGCTTCCCCTTAGAAACCACCAACGGACTTGATCGTTTGTCCGATAGTTGAAGCTCCAAAGATAATTACAGCTCCAATCACGATATACGTTAACCATTTTTTAGCAGTACGACTTGGCCCTTCTCCGAAAAGAAACATCAAACCAGTAACCACAATACAAAAGATAATTACAGATAACGAAATTCCTTGTAGTTTTGAAGTCATATTTGACATAAACTTACTTACATTATCGAAAAAATCCATTCTTGGTAACATTGAAAACTTGCTGATAACTAAATTCTTCATTTTATTTCCCCCTAATTGTTAATCTAAAAGCTGTGATATGTTTTCTTTAACAAAATCGTCATACAATTTTTGTCGTGCTTCTTTAATTGCTTGACGGTCAAAATCTTTAGGTTTAAGTCCTTTCTTTTCAATGATTTTATCGGTCATTTCTGTAAATTTATCTACTTTCTTTTTTCTTGTTTTTTTGTTCTTTTCAATGATTTCTTGATTATCCTTACGATTTTCTTGAATTGTTTCCAAATCTATACCTCCTACATTTTAATCATTTTATTGTCATAAAAATTTTTTATTAACAACTTTATTTCCGGCCAATGCTCTACAAGACCGGCAATAGCTAAGGATAAAATTATCAATCCGCCAATCAAATAAACTATTCTGGAAACATTATTCTCTTGCATTCTATCCTTCCTCTCATCTTATTTGAGAAACACTATTTCCTTTAAACGATAAAGATACATCAGGAAGCGGTAAAATTTGAATTGGAATAGTTGCTTTGATCGTATAATCAATTTCTTCTCCGTAAGATACCTTCTGATTTAGCTTATCGCTTTCAATTGTAAAACGCCCATCATAATTAGTATCCGAATACTTGTCGATAGCTTCAACAGCTTCTGTAGTTAGACCTCCTTTTCGTTCGATTTGATAATTTACTTGTTGCTTAAAAGTATTAATATCTTGTAATCGAACACAAAAGAGTCCTATAGAAACCATTGTCATAATCATAATTAACCCTATAAACCATTTAATGATTTCCATAACGGATTGTTCTTGCATTGACTTTCTCCTTTCCTTTATTGCCCAAAGTTAATATCTTTTAGGTTCATGAAAAGAACTCCTACTGCAAAACCGACAACTAAAATAAATGAAGTCATTGCAATTTTTGTAGGAAAGAAGACAAAACGCCTCGACTTATAGTCAATGATTGAATCGATTCCGGCCATTAATTCTTCAGAAGCTAATCGATCTAGCTCTTCGATCACATCTAAATCTGCCGAACCTTGTCGAATATCATAAACTGTAGACATAAATAATATAGACATATCTGTTCCAGAAGTCTGTTCTGCATATTCCGTAAAAGGTCTAATATCGTTAGGCTGATCTGTCATTTCTTGCATAAGCTTCATTAATAGCTTTTTATCGGTATCATAATCTAGTCTTTTTACGATTTTTGCAAAAACACCATATAAATTTCCCCCATCTCTTTTTTGTTTCAGATATGGGATCAATAGCCGTGTAAATTTGCTAAATTGTAGGTGTCGTTCAAACCGAAATTGATTATAGATACCATTAATTGATTTTGCTTGCCAAACATAAAAACCTACTGAAATAGCAATCCCTCCGGCTAAGTAGTACCATTCTTTCCCTAAAAATAGATACATTAAAAATCCGACCACGATAAAAATCAATGACTTTTTTAACCGTTGCTTTTGCCATTTAATAATAGCAACATTGGAATTGTTCATTTCACGTAATTTTTGATAATACACATCACCTAGCAATTTAATCCAAAAGCTCTTATGTTCTGTTTTCGTAATTTTCAAGGGGCTAACGCTTGATTTTCTTTTCCTTTTTAAAGCCTTAATTTTCATTAATTGCTTACCCCCAAACTCATTATTTCATCATCAAAATAATGTTTAAAAAATGACTTCACGAAGCTAACCATAATCAAAAAGTAAATAGAACCGAATACCCATCCTATAGGTGACCGAGCAAAGCCTTCATAGAAAGTTGAAAACCCAAAAGCAATAGTTATAGCTCCAATAAAGATAGCGACAATAAACATCATTTGCTTCATATCTTGAAGATAACCGTCTTTGATTCTCATAAAACCTTCTGTTTTACGTTTTACATCATTGTGATAACTTTTTATTTGCTTCATAGTATCTGAATTATTTCTACCTTCATAAATAGCTGTTTCTAATTGCTCAAAGTATTGTGTAAAAACAACATCACTATAATATTTATTGTTGATTTCACGAAAAGCTTCAGCAATCTGAAATTTATCAGCGCCTTGCAAACGTGATTCTAAGATTTGAATATCTTCTCTTAATTCACCTTTTGTTCGCTGTTTTGCTATAGCTAACGCTTTAGTAACTGTTTTACTGTCATCAGTCAAAATTTGAGTCATATTGTTAACAAATTTATTTCTTTCCTGTAAACTCTTTAATTCATATGAGCGTTTAATACTTTTAGGCATTATAACTTTAAAACCATATACGCCTCCAATTACCGCACAAATCAAAGCAATCCACCAGTAGTAACATAAAGCGAAAGAAAAAATCCCCATAAACAAACAAGGTAATCCAACATAGTTTAAATAATCCTTATAATCTAGCGGTTTTCCATACGCAACTTGATAAGCGTTTAGCTCCGAAACATCCATGAGGCCTTTTCGCTTTGTCATAGCCTGTACTTTCAACTTAAATCACCTCTTCTTCAGGAAGCGATTCTTCTGCATTGGTTTGTTCTTCAGGAAAATCAAACGTAATAAATTTTTCAGCCATTTTTTCTTTAAATTCTTCGGAAAGACTACCATTTTCAGTGACAAACTTTCCGTTGATAAATTTTTGCTTAAAAACTGTAGTCGGTTCGTCAGCAGAAAATTCAACAATTTCATTCAAATAACGAATCACTTTACCATCAACTACTGTTTTTTTGATATGAACGCCAAAATCGAAATAACGATTTATATCTTCCTCAACTGCATTTTCGTTTATTTTAAAACCACTTGCACACATATTTACAAAACGTCTGGGTATTGCACGTGCATTAATCGCATGAAGTGTTGTCACAACATAATGACCTGACAAAACCGCTTGAAGCATTTCATACGCCTCAGAACCACGTGTTTCTGAAACAATGATCCATCGTGGATTATTTCTAAGAGAAGCTTTTACTAAATCTGAAATTGCTTTTTTTGGAGTGGTGATCCAAGCGAATATATCTTTATCTGGAAACAATTCTTTAGCATGTGTTTCTTGAACATCCTCGATCATAATCATACGATCATGATTATCAATAAAACTTAGCAATAATTTTTGAAGTTCCGTTTTACCTGTGCCTGTCTCCCCTGATATACAGATATTTGCTTTTGTTTTCATCATTTTCTCAAATAGCTCTAAAATATAATCAGGAGCAAAATCTTCAAAGTTTTCTTTATTCAATGCTAATCTAGGCCTTGCCACACGCATAGAAAATGTTGAACCATCTGGTGAATTATCTATGTGTGTAGCTGATATACGAACGTTTTTAAACATTCCATCCATGACAGGATTACCACTATTAAAATCACGATCATTGACAACAGCATATTTAGAAATAACACGTTCAATATATTCTTGCGTAATATTTAGTTTATCACCGTCAAGCAACCATTTATTAGTATTGGTTTCAATACTAAGTTGAGAACCATTCCACCCAACATCTGTAATTTCATCGTTGGTCATAATTCTCTCAATGATTCCTGTTCCAATACATTCACGTACCACATATTCTGCAACTTCCTTATCTTTTTTAAAGAAAGTACCATGTTCTTTTAGAACAACCTGTACGAGATTTTGTCTGATTTCATCATCGGTTAAAGCTTGTAAAACTTCTTGGGAATAGTTTCTTGTTAAATCATCACGAATCATATTCAATTTTGCATTTTCAATTGGTGGTTCATAATTTCCACTATCTTCTTCTAAAAGCTTAGTTAAAAAATCAAGGTTCCCTTCTATCGCTTCAGAGTTTTCTTTAATTCCATTTTTTTTTATAATACTTGCGATATTAATTTTACTTTTAGAAGATTCCTTAATTTTTGGAGAAATTTTCTTTTCTTCTACAACACGCAAATTTCACACCTCTAATCATTTGCAACATTTAAAATACAAGTTGCTTGATATTCTTTTGATCCACTTTCAACCTTCACTTTAATTGCTTTAATACCATCCTTCCCATCTGTAAGGTAATCAAATTTGTAATCAGTGATTTCATTATTTAGGTTTTTACTTTTCCCAAATTTTTCTTTAAAATCTTTTTCAAAATCAGACTTAATTAAAGCAAATCGCCCTTTTTCTACACGAATACTATCATCCCTATTTGCTATCGCTGTAGTCCTTAATGTTTCTTGCATACCTTTCACAGAAGAATCTTGTGTATAGCCATTTAATGAATAGTACGCAATCACTAAAATTAAAAAGAACCCAACAAACATCAGAAGGATCATTTTAGGCATATCTCTTAGCATTACATCACTTCCATCCAAAAAAAGGGCTACATAAATCACTTTATGTAGCCCTTTTTCTTCTTTATTGTTTTTCTACGCATTTAACAACGTGAATTTTTTAGTGGAATTAACCTAAGTTTGTAGGGATCATGTTTTTGAAAAATGTAATTACTGTATCAAACACTTCAGGAAAAGCTACTTTAGCTGTTCCAATCAAAATGGCACCTACGATTACGGAACCAATCATCCACCAACTTCTGTCTGTATTCTGATCTAACATTCAAACTTCCTCCTTAATTTTTTAAAATTTTATTGTAAAACGTTGTTAGTTTGGTAAATAACCCCATGAAAAAATCTTTTAAAGAAAAAATAGATTTTTCAATAAAATAATAGGTACTCACAAGAAAAGCCACAACTTGATTACTCTGTGCTTTTTCAAGCATATAATCAAAGTTAAAATTTATTGATTCTCCATTTAACATTTTATGAACCATATCCGTGAATACCATTGAGTTTAATTCCAAAACAAACTTTACAATATAGAAAACGATAGCTGATAGAATGAAGTAAGCTATCAGCTTTTTGGTTTTTCTTCTCGAATCTTGAAATTCTCTTTTAACATCAAAAACACTGTTACCATAGCTTTGAACCCTCATTCTATCACCATCCTATATCATTGTTTAATTCTATCAGATAGATAATAACTTTTCAAACTTATTTATTCAGCCAATCAATTTCATTTTTGTTCCAACCATCTGGCAATGTGGATTCTGGATAAACAGGTTCAAGCAATAATTCATCTTCTTTTTTAGTTTCACTATCTATCGTTGCATACATATAGGCATAAACATCTATGTTTTGGTTCATATCCAACGAGATATAGTTACCACCAAAGTTACTACTTTTGATAGCAATAGAATAATTCCCCAAATCGCACCAAATAGGCACATATAATTTTCTACCACCATCGATCAATTCATACTTAATAGATTCATCATTTTTTTGACTGTCAGCATATATATTTCCAGTTTTTCTTTCGATATTTATATGTGGAAATTTGAATGAAAGATTTTGAGTGTTAATACCTGACTCAACTTTCCCATCATTCTTTAAGCGATCCATCTTAACTTCTGTTTCTTTTCTCCCACTTTGATAGATTTCGTCAATTTTACTGTCAATCAATTCATTCATCGGATAACTATAGACTTTCATATCTATTTGCTTCCCAATTTCATTTCTATATGTTGGTTCTAAATCAACTGATATACCATATCCTGTTTTTGTTTTCGTATTATCAGTAAATTTATAATTGATACTTTCAATGAACTCTTTAACCGGTTTATTACTCGCTCTTTCTTTCACTGTTCTAACTACTGCTGAATAGTTGACTTGGTTATTTGTCATATCTTTGTTCGTTAAAACTTTTTCAGAAGAAGTATAACCGATCGTTCTTAAATCCTTGGTTTCAGTTTCAAACTTATTTTTATCTGGATTTTCAACTAAAAGAATATCAATACTATAATTAATCTTTTTATTCTTTGTTAAATACTCTGTAGGCAAATCAATCGACATATGACTATTAAATTCTTTGTATTTGAAGTTTTCATCATAAACAACTTTATTGTTATCTATATCTGTAAGTCTCACTTTAAACACAATTTTTTCTAACTCTTTTTCATATTCTTCTTTTTTGCTTAGTATTAATTCTGTAGGTAAATAGCCATTTTTAACTGCTCTAGCCGTATCAATTTGAATCTGATCCACATTCACAGAAAACACTGGAATATGATAAGGAGTGGTTAAAACTGTATCTTTTCCTTCAATTTTCCCTTTATGGACTACATCAGATTTATAATTATTTCCATTATTATCAAACAAATCTATTCTAGGTTTATATTCATATGTTTCACCATCGTATTTATAATCAATATCTTGTTTCAAAAGGTGTTTATCTTTTTCATCGATATGATTGATAGTAATTTTTCTTGAATATAAAACCGTCTCTACATCATTAGAATTCGCAGACTTAGATATTTTGGAACCGACAGTAATTTTACTGTTTTTAACAATCGTTAACGGTTTTTGCTTTTCAGTGTTTTCAAGCGTAGATTTTTTTATTTTCATAGTGATCCGTAAATTATAGGATTTATTATAAAAATCATCATTCGTTAACACGGATGCCTTCGCCTTAGCGATTATTTTTCCGTTGCCAATGTCGTTATTAATATCAAAAGAATTTGTTACATTTGTTGATCCAACATATACTTCACTTTTTGAAACATCTACATTTTTATTATCGTAAAACCCTTCGATAGTGAAACTTTGGACGTTTCTTTCTCCGGATTTTTTTAGATTTCCTGTTGTAATGTCATACTGAAGATAATCGTTTGGATCAGCTGACCAAACATTTTTTAACACCTGATTTTCATTCATATCTGATACTTTTTCGTTTACAGATACCTCATAGATATTGGTTACTTTCACTTTGGCCGGTTTTTCGGAAGACGTATCTTGGGTTATTTCAAAATTGTATTTTTTCCCATCGGGATCATACCCAGTAACACCTTGTTTTTCTAATGCATAATATTTACCAAATTGTAGCTCATCAACTTTTATTTTCCCATTGCTATCTGTTTTTAAGTTGTCTTTTACAATTTTATTATCGGAACTGTAGATCGTGAATACTACATTAGGCAATCCTAATTCATCCAAATCGCCTATTTTCTCAATTTCTACAGAACCTGTAGACTTCTTATTGGTTCTTGTAGTGGTAACATTTTGATTTTCTTTAACTGTAATTGAAAATTCACTCGAATCCAGTTGATATCCTGAAGGAGCAGTTATTTCTTTCACTTTGACAACTGTACCAGCCTTTAATCGCTCCCCTAGTTTTGCCTTCCCGTCCGTTCCAGATTTTACGTCTTTAGTCTTGCCATCATACGTAAAGCGGAAAGTTGCATTTGCTAGTGGCTTTTTAGTTTCGGCATCTACTTTCAAGACATCAACTGTCCCTTTTCGCTTCACATTCACAGTTACAGAAGTTGAAACATAAAAAGAACCGGTGACCAGTTTTTGATAGGAACCGTTCACCCATACAGTAGTCGGATATTTTTCGTTTGTTTTTGACCCTTTTACCATGTTGACCGTGATTTTTGTCGCAGTTGATCCACTTGTATCAACTGTCAATTTATTTCCACTGATAGTCGCTTTTGCGCCACCACTGACGGATTCTACGTAGAGATTATGATCTCCCCAACTATTTTTCACAGTAAAGGTAGCTTTTTCACCTTCATAAACTGTTTTTGATGTTGCATCCCATTGAGGACGTGTGCGAATCTGACTTGCACGAGTTGTAATTTTGCTTTTCCAATCAGTCACGCCAGCTTTATGATTTGGTGTGATTGTAATACTTTTCGGCTTCTCATTAGAGTTTTCCCAAACAAGAATCTGTGCAGCCATCCATCGCTGTTTCCCCGCATCGTTATTTGTCCAACCACCCAATTCACGGTAGGCACTAATTATGGACGTAATCATTTCTTTCTGAGAAGTACTCAAGTAACTACTGCCGCCGTCAGTATAAGTCTTAGCCGCCGTAACCCCTGCTTGTAAACAAAACGCATCTTTCCCATCGATCGTCCGACGAATCCCACGATCTTCTGTATAAGAATATCCGTTGCTACGAACAATATACATTAACCAAGGATAGCCGGAAGGCGGATTGATTGTTGTTTCAGATACTGTTTTTGATACAGAAGCCAGTAAGGCAACTTTACTTTCTTTTAGCATAGAAGGAACGTCATTCAGATTGTTCGTTTGATTAAGAATCTCTTCTGCATAAAAGAAACGTGTTTGCATCAAAATCTGTTCGGATTCCTCTAAATTTTTTGCTTTTGACAATTCATCAGCAACTTGATCTTCTTCAATAAATGGAAGGTCTTCACTATTGACTGCCGATTGTAGCGATTCCACATCATTTCGATCAATTTCATCAAAGTCTTTGATTTCTTGATCTGCCTGATCTGCTTTTTCTTGACGTTTTTTATCAATCCCTACTTCAACAGCCGTAAAGTCTCCTTCTGTTTTCTCAGCGATTTGTGGCGTTTCAGAAGAAATTAGTTTATCTTTGTCTGATTCATTTGCAACTACATAAAATTGGCCATCCGCACCTTGAATAACAGTTGCTTTCTCCGCTTCGTTTTTCACTTTGTCGTCTATAGCAACTTTTTTATCACCAGACTCTTCTACTACCGCTTCCGCAGTAGACGTTCCTTCAGCCGAAACAACTGATTGGCGAGCTGTTGATAAAGTGATTAGGCTGATTAGAGCAACGCTAATCAGTTTTAGTTTTTTCATTATCACACTTCCTTTAGAAAGAAATGTAATAAAGAATCATATCAACTCTTTACTACATTTCTTGTAGTAAAGAGTTACCCTGTATCTAGCACATTTATTACTGTGCTGAATTTTTTAGTGTCAACATTCTGATCTCTAGGACGATTTTCATAGGTTCTTCCTAGATAGAAATTTTGAATAATTACCATTTACGCCACCTCATAATTAGTAGTTTCAATGGATCGACTTTTGTATTTTTTGGCGTGAAATACTAACCTTATTATTTCTATTGCTAACGTATTTGTATACCTCTTGGCAAAGGAAATAACAGTATGCTTGGTTGCTATTTTGCTTGTTAGCCTTACGCTTTTATCTGTAACATAGCAACATTGCTACAGTACGAGTAGTATTAAGTTTTCAAGGAACAAATTCACTGATTTAGGCCGGAATCATGATCCCTTTGTCTTTACAATAAGCAAGACCAGAGTTTCTTGATTTCCGTTTAGCTACGATTAAACCTTTACTATCCACAATATTTCTTATTTCCGGATAAAGTTCATCAATAGTTTTAAAATTACTGAAATTACCAAGCTGTACAAACAGACCATTCATTGAAACTTTAACATAACGATCTTCATCAAATGTTTTTACAGACCATGCTATCCTCTTAACGTCTTCAGCTTTAAAAAATTTTGTTTTATTTTTAAAACCTTTTTGATCTTTTTTAGTCTGTTCAATTTTGTCAATTTTTGATCTTGCCAACAGCTATCAACTCCTTTAATTTTTCCAACTAAATCAGTTCACACTTAATTATATCATTTATGATAATTTCTATCAACCAGATAGATAAAAACTAATAAAAAAAAATAGACAAAAACCTTGTATTTGTAGGGTCTTGTCCATTTTTTTCAATTGTAAAAAACTATACTTAACAGTATTACAATTAAATTGTAAAAACAATGAATAGTAACTGGAACAATCAGCCTTTTATCTGAATTATCATAGACAAAAGACAAAATTAAACTCGTCATGAGATAAGGAACAAAATATAGATTTAAGTGAAATAAACTAAACAAAATGGCAACGATTATATATATGTTTCTTGTAGACAAATTTGTTTTCACTTTCAACTGATTTTGAATAATTCCTCTCATTAAGGTTTCTTCAAAGAAAGGAGCAAAAATCCCACTTATCAAAATTGAAGTAAACGATACTATTTCAGTTACATTGTCTTGTTCTTGTTTAACAAAGATTAACGCTATCATCGACAGTACTAAATTTACTCCAAGAAGAATTAATGTATAGCCTATTATCCTTTTCCAGTAAATTTTAATGTCTTCTAAAATCTGCATAATTAGCTAATCTGCATAATGATATAAATAGCTGTTGCTATTAGAATTAGGTAAGACCACTTTCCAAGCATAAAATGTATAGGCGACCAGAAAAAAGAAAGTACTTTAAACATAAACCAGATTATCAATATATAGCCAAAAAAACTCCAAAAATTTGGAACAAACCAATTGATAAACACTAATGAATTAGGAATTATAGCCCATTTGACCAGTGCAATAACTCCGCCTACCAATAGAAAGACGCCCACTACATACTTCCAAACGTAATTTTCTTTGTATGAATAATTTGATTTATGATCCATAGTCTTACCTCATTTCATTATGCTTTTCCTTTTCTTTTATCAAGATACCATGTCAAAGCTGAAGCAATAATATTAGTATTTGATTGATCTGTTTCAAATTTTATAACTTTCAAAACTTTAAAGGCTTCTTCAGAAATTTTTACCGGCCTCGTTTTCAACTTACCAAAATCAGTAACTATACTATTTTCGTGTATTTCGAATTCTTTTAAAAAAGCAGCTAAAATTTCTGTCATTAATGAATATTTAGCCCCATATGATAAGTCCTTAACAACTTCGTCGTATAAGTCCACCGGTACTCTAACAGATTTTCGTTTATCACCAGTGGACTTAATGCCAGCTTTGCCTTTTAGCATTTGTTGCCCTATATTAAATCCACCACTACCGCTTTTTATTCCGAACGGATTTCCCGAACCATTATTGCCGGCACTAGTTACTTTTTTAGTTTTCGACATCATGCAACACCTTTCCTAAACATGCTCTAAAATCTTTTCTCCTGTAGCTTTTTCTAAACGTATTAGCGTTTCTTCTACAATATTTACATACATGTTATAAGCAATTTTAGAATGTGGGATAGCTTTATTCAGTCCTTCTCTGCCCCAACGTTTAATTACTCCTCGTTCAGAAACAATATTCGAATAAACTAAATCTCCATACTCTTCTTGAAGTTCTGACAGAAGTTCTAATCCTGTTTTTAGTTTAGTATCTACTAGATATGGAACAATGCCTAATATTTCTAAGTCTCCATTTACTTCTTTTACAGCAGTTTGATAATTAGTAACGGTACTATGCAAATTATCTATCGAATCTTGTTCTGTTTGGGTAGGGATTACTAAGAAGTCACTAGCCACATAAACGTTATCTGTAAATTCTGAAACTGTAGGAATAGTGTCAAACAAAATAAAATCATATTGATCTCTTAAATTATCGTTACCGATCATATAATTGAATAAATTCCAAAAAACTTCTTCGCCTTCATCAGTAAAACCAGTACTTCTCCACATATCTCTTAAAACTTTAGTAAACCTCGACATTTGTTCTGATCCAAGTACAATATCTAAATTTTCTTTTACAGGAGAAATGCAATCTAAGAAAGACATATTAATTACTGCTTCAAACAATGTCATTTTCCCAACTACTTTTAAATCATATTGCCTTTGAAATTTTTTGGTTACTGTTCCCTGTGGATCAACATCAATAACTAAAACTTTAAAGCCCCTAGCCGATAGAATATCAGCCATTAGTTGAGTAAGAGTTGACTTTCCAACTCCCCCTTTAAACATATTGATTGCAATTACATATCCCAAAAACTTTGATTTCATCATGTATACCTCACTTTTGATAATTTATTATACTATACAGACTACTTGTAGTCAATTGGCCTCTTTTTTTTAAAATTATCTCTATAGCTCTTTTTTAGCCCATGCTATTAAAGTTTCACCAATCTCTTTTGCGCTCATTTCATCTAATATGATATGAGTTACCATATCACCATTAACTGCTTTCAAATCGAGAACTTTAGTGTTAAATATAATACTTTCAAGGACTTCTAAAGTATCGTCTATATTATCTTTACACTCCACGAAACCCAGAACTCTATTTTCTATCAAATTTAGCCCCTCCTTATAAATCACCGATAACAAAAAAATTCTCTAAAAGTCCTACAAAAAAGGCTATTAAAAAATATCAAAAGTGAACGATTTATTAATAGAATTCATTATTTTCCATTATGAGCGGTTTTTAAATAATTTCAATATTTTTTCTACATAACCCTCAAATAATACATAGGGGTTAGGAAAATATTTATTTAAATTAAACAACACTCATTTTAAAAATCATACTCTTATATTACTTGATATTTTAGAATTTTATTTAATAAATCGTTCCCCTAAATACATATATCCTCCTTTCGTTAGGCCAAAATCGGTATTCTTATTCCCGATTCTTTTTGACTACTTGTAGTCATTGGACTTTTAGAAAAGGGATATTTCTATCCCTAAAATCATTCTACACCTTTGACTACTTGTAGTCAACTATTATTATTCATCATTTTGTCTATTATTTTTCCGCTCATCAAGCCATTTTTCCAGTAATTCAATATCCTCATCTTCGGACATTTCAATAAATTTCTTAGCAAATGATTTAGCTCTTATATAGGCTATAGTTTCCTGATTTTTTTCAACCCATTTTTTTCTTGCTTTTTTTAGTGCTTCTTTTCTTTCTTCTTCAGTTTTGTATTTTCTCGGTCTCGCCATAGAAATCATCCTTTAAGTTTTATGCTATATTACTATGTTTAAATGCGTGTCTGATATAAATAATAAAATAAGATAGGTTTAGCCTATCTTACTCTATATCTATACTTCGAGTTTGTACAAGAGTATTTTTTCGGGATTCTGCTATACTAACAGGTTCCAACGACTCTACATTCGTCATTATTTTTTGATAAGTAATTACTTCTTTTCGATTTTTCTTAAAGTAACTAGGATCAAGCTTTCCTAGTTTTGAATTATAAAGTAATTTACATGATTCATTTATTTCAGGCTCATGTGATTTTAAGTACTTCGCCTGCTTAATTACTAACATTTTATACTTCTCATCAATACTTGGGCTGTTAGGTGACCACACTTTTGCACAATCTTTTGGTACCGGAATCATATTATTTATATGAAGGACTCCTAAAAAATCTTTTTCTTCTCGATCACCATAAATCTTAAACACTGATTTATTAGTCAAAGAACGTTGATTTTCTTTTGCTGAAGCCAATGGAACATAATAATTAATATCTTCATTTCTGTCTAAAATTTTCAAGTCTGATTTGAAATATAACCGTTGTTCTCGATAATTGTTTTGAACTCTATAATCTACCTTTTTTAGCTTATTTATATAATCATCTGAAATTACATAGAGCGTTGATTTGTTTGAATTTGGATTCTTCAGATTCATTGGATCTCCCCTTTCCAATGGATTGTATATTATATGTTAAGATTAACAGGCACTAATCTATTTTCAAACTAATTGCACTTATTTTACACTTAATTCATGAAGTTATATTCGAGTTTATGCCAATTTACTGGTGAAATACACTATACATATCAAAACGGTATTATTTACCTTCTCATTCAATATAACAGCACTACAATTTGCTTTTACTTTTTGTACTAACCTTCAGATGGTGTTTTTATTTCTCTTTAATTCAGTATACCTATATTTTCAATATTTTTGAATAAAATTAGGCAGAAAAACAATTGTTTTTCTGCCATCAAGCATTAGAATTCTTTTTTTATAATTTTATTTTTACTATCAAAAATAAGGAAAGCACTATATTTTTTATTGTCTTTACTGATAAATCCTGTTATTTTTTCTTTAGTTTTCCCGTTTTCTAATAACTCTTTCACCATTTTTAAACTCAGAGTTTTCCCACTATTGTTTTTATAGAAAATAAAAATATCACCAGTAGCTAGTTCCTTTATTTCAAATACTTTTGTTTTTTCAACCACTTCATAACCATTTACTATATCGTATATGCTTTTTTTATCGCCATTTGGACTGTTCTTTTCAAATTCCATCGTCACTTTCATTACATTTGGATCGAAAAGTAATCTTGCATTAAAAGCTTTTCCTTCTTTCGATTTAAAACCGGAAAGGACTTTATCTGTACGATTATTTTGTAATAGTTCTTGAAGTATTTTTTTATTGATTGATTTTCCTGATATTTTTTTAAATATAATGAAATTTTCACCACTAGTATTATTTAAAATGGAAAAAACTTTATTTTTTTCTTCTACTTGATAATTACCTATATCAAATTTATTTTGATTTACCGTTTTTTCTAAATAATCAGAAGTAAATTCTAGTTTCTTCAAATCTGAAACAGTCATATTGATATAGTTATAAATATTTCTTAAAAAGGCTTCCTGAGTATAGTTGCCTTGCGCAATTTTCCCAAGTGATTCTTCCCATATCGCTGTATTTTCTGGTTTTCCAATCAATAGGTCTTTATTCTTTGTTAAATCCCATAATAAATATCCTTTTGGAGTAGGATAAACATTCGTGTTTTCTATTTTAATATATTCCCTATTTAGAAGAGTATCTACAATATTAGAACGTGTAGCGGGCGTTCCTAACCCTAATTTTGCCATAACACCGGTTTTACCCAAAAGTTTACCTTCAGTCAACCTTTTAGGTTCTTTAGTTAATTTGTCAATGAATCTAATATCTATATTTATCGTTTCTTGTTCATGAAATTTTGGTAATGTTTCCTCTTTATCATCAGATTCATCTAAATTACTATCTACTTGCTTCCACCCCAAAGATATAGGTACATTACCACTTGTAGAAAATTCTAAGCCGTTTACATCTAGTGTAACTTTTGTATTTTCGTATTTGTAAGGTTCTGCAAACATTAGACATGCACGCTTAGCAATAATCTCGTAAATATTTTTTTCATCTATTGTTAGATTTGCTATATCAGGAACATCCATTGTTGGTATTAGTGCATAATGCTCTAATACTTTATCATTATCTACAAAACGCTTTTTAGGCTCTAAACAAGGTGTATCAATGCTGATCCCTAACACACTCTTATAGACTTCTAAATTCGCTTTTAAATACTCAAATTCATTTGTAGTTATCAATTCACTATCAGTTCTTGGATAAGATAAATACCCACGATCATAGAGACTTTGGATAATTTTATCTGTTTTTTTAGCAGAATATTTCCATTTTTTATTAGCATATTCTTGAATACCACCCAAACTAAACAATTTTTGTGGTTCTGTTTGCTTTTTACTAACTTCAACTTGTTTTATGATTCCAGTACTGGCGGAATCAAGACCGAATTTTTTAGTATCTTCTTCAAATTTTTCTAACTTAAAATATTCAAAACTATTCTTAAATATTACTTTTGGTTGTTTATCAGTAGTATGACATTCAATTGTTTTATATTTTTCCGGTCTAAAATTTTTAATTGCCAAATCATTTTCAACCACAAGTGTGTTTACTGGTGTCTGAACTCGACCGAGTGATACCACACCCGATATACCTTTCTCTTGCAACTTTAATGAATACAACTCTGTATAATTCATCCCAACTAGATAATCAGCAATTTGTCTTGCATTAGCTTCTTTGAAGTAAGAAATTGTTTCTTCAGAATTTCTCAGATTTTTAAATCCTTGGATAATCTCTTTTTGAACCAAAGAATTGATCCATAATCTTTTTATCGGTTTATTAAAAATCGACTGCTTACATAATTTGAAAATATTATAAGCAATATTTTCTCCTTCTCTATCCGGATCAGTAGCAATTATTATTTCATCTGCATTTTCTAAACATGACTTCACTATTGAAAATTGCTGGTTTTTTCCTTTAGAAACTTCATACTTTAATTCATTAAATTTAGGTAGAAATGGCAAATTATCTAAATGCCACTTATCTTTATTTGGCAACCACTCATATTTCTCAGGTAATGATAATCCTACCAAATGTCCTATTCCCCAAGTAACAATAGTATCTCCAAATATTTCACTTTGAAATTCATACTTCCCACTTTTTTTCGGCAATTTTTTTCCGGCCAATGCTGAAGCAAATTTTGCTCCTTGATCTGGTTTTTCTGCTAATATAACTACGGCCATATACTTCCTCCACTTTCTTCAATCGATTTTTAACCAAAAATAATTACTTTATTGACTACTTGTAGTCTCAAACAATATATCTCTAATTCTCGTAAATTTAGCATTACTTGATCGTTCACAAATTAAAGTTATTTTTGAACGATCAGGTAAAAATCGCACACTTTCTTTAGCAGCATCTATTTTCCTTTTAGGTACAGGCTCACAACAATATTTTGTATTACTCCAAAAGGAAAACTTTAATTTTCTTCCTTCAACCGTATGAACCAATAAAATTATATTTCCCTTCTTCCCCCAATACCTACAGACAGTTTCACCTTCAATTTTAAATAAACCTACTTCATCAGGAAATAAATACTCTTTTCTATCAATATCTATCATACCTTTTTTAAAATCTGATTCATTATAAATCCCATCAATATTCATTAATAGCCTCCTTTTTTATATACCTGATATATATTAATTCTAACAAAAAAACAGACAATATCAAATTATCAAAAGCAGAGTTACTATCAGTCTACTTGTAGTCAAAAAACAAACTATTTTCTTCTTGCTTCCTTATTCTGCAATATATTTTTTGTTTCGCTTTGGTGCTGAAACTTTTAAGTACTCTTTATACTCTTTTTCATACTCACTTAAACAATCATAAACCTCATTCATATTCTCTCCTGAAGCTAAAGACAAAGCATACAAAAAAGAAACAGGAAAATCATCTATCTCACGATCTCTAGTAATCCAAGACGATAAAGTACCTTGTTTAAATCCATATAACTCACAAAACACTTCAACAGATAAACCTAACTTACCGATAATAAATACATTTATCGGGTGAGAGTAAACATATTTCTTTACAGACACACCAAATCTTCCTCCTCTAACTATAACTGCATATGCAGTTATAGAGCATATTCCGTACACGTGGCTCAAAGGATAGACACAAATAAGAATATTTTCTCCCCATACATAAAAGAGAATACTAAGAATAGTATACGTTAAAACAGGACGTGGTAAGACGCAAAAGCACAAGATATGTTAATTGGCAATTTAGCTATTTAAAAATCTAAAAAATAAATATAGGTTTAACCTGTATTAGCTCCTCTAATTGGCGCATGTTTGCTCTTTTCTCGCTCTTTCAGTATGTTCGTATGGAATGGTACTGTTTTATCCTCATAACGCCTTAAAACCGTTTCTACGTGTTTATTTGCTGTTCCTAATAATTCTAAGACAAATACTTGTTTATCTTTTTTATTCTGAATAACTGCACTTAATATTTTAGCTTCCACAAATTTACTTGTTGCTATTTTAGTCGATCCATATCGACCACGAGACGTTTGTAATATCACTGTATTCGCTGTTCTAAGCTCTTTTAGAATCACCTTTAACGTAGATACAGGGATTAGTGTTTCTTTAGATATAGTCGCCATAGAGATAGTTAAAAGCAATTCATTCTTTTTCAATGATCTTTGTTTTCTTTCTAAGTAAGCTAGTAAATCAGCTTTACTTTCTTCAAAGTGACTATATTTTCGTTCTTCTCTAGGTTTAGCAAATTTCACCCAGTTAGAAGGATCGACACGATTTCCTTTACGTTTAACAGCTTGTCTATTTACATTTATTGAGTATGTTTCAAATTCGGTAGGCGTAGCATAATTTTCGATAATCTCATTGACATATGAGCTTTTAGCGCCTTTGTAATCACCACGATATGCGCTTCTTATTGTTCTCTCAACTTCAGAATAGGACAAATCATTATTAAATTGAAGTTGATCCAATTGATCCATACACTCGCCAATAGATAAGCCACTTGATTTACATGCCAGGGCTAAGGTAAAAATAGTTTTATTTCTATCTCCTTCAGCAATATCCGTATGAATTAAAAAGTCGTACCATTTAGTATCAATTTGTCGTGTAGACCCTTTCTTACCGGTATAATTAGGAGCTAATAATGACAAGTTAGACCTCTTTAAAGCATATTCTTTTTCTTCAAAGGCTTTTGACCATTTCAAATACCCTTCAAACGTATCTACGAAATTGGGTTCATAATGTACAATATTTTTTTTAGTTGGAAATCTGAAAATTCCAAAATGATTACAGCCCATATCAACTTGTGGCAAACGATTTTTGATAGATTTTCTAATATTTTCTGATATTCTTTTAGCAACTCTCAGAGATTTAAAATCATTCGTATTAGAGATATAGCTTGCCTTATCAAATGAATCATTTTCTTGGTTATAGTTTTGAATCATAAAATAGCAATGATAACCTTTTGGTGTATCTACAATCAGTGTAGGCAATAATCCCTCTTCCAATAGATAAAGAACTAGTAAATTCAAGTCCGTTTTCTTTTCTCCTATCGGATAGTCAATATCTGCAACAAAAGTATTAATTTGAATTAAGTTAGCTTCTTTGTGACCAAAAATCGTTTTGTTTTCACCGCCACCAAGCCATGAATACACATTAGGGGTCCAGTGTGTTAAAACATCTGAATCTGCTAAAACACGATCAATAGAACGATATATAAGACCTTTAGTCTTTATCATGTTGTTTTTAGAAGTAAATCCGGCAATAGCGCCGATCTTATTACTATTCTTTTTAAATGCAACTAAATTTTTGCTATCAAACTGTTTAATTCCATTTTTAAGAATTTTAGCTAAAATGTCCGCATACTCGCAACTATTCAACATTGCACTTTCTCCTTGCTATCAATTTTGAATAGCAAAAAAGACATAGGATAACTTTAGTTTCCGTAATAAGGAGTCCTAAAATTACACTATGTCTTTAGAGTAAGCACTTAAATGCTAAACTTTAAACGTGCAAAAATTAAAATGAGTTGGTAGCTCATCTTGGTGGACTTCGTGG
This sequence comes from Enterococcus sp. HMSC076E04, assembly GCF_001814285.1. Classification (NCBI taxonomy): domain Bacteria; kingdom Bacillati; phylum Bacillota; class Bacilli; order Lactobacillales; family Enterococcaceae; genus Enterococcus; species Enterococcus sp. HMSC076E04. The sequence goes on from NZ_KV815553.1 coordinate 51,964, forward strand.
ATTGCCAAATCGTTTTTCTTACTACAGAAGTTCCATTAAATAAGATTGGTAGTCTTATTTAATTATCTTTTTCGCTATTTTTTTCGTTACATTCATACATAGTAGAAAGTCTGTAACTAACTTTTCTACTAGAATTTTTTAGTGTTCCGTTGGCTTCAGAACTAATACCAACATTATAAGCTAATAGAATTACTTTTAACAAGAGTTTTTTTATAAAGATTTTTATCCTATCACTTTTACTTGAGAGTGTAAAATATTTTGTGTAAATAGAAAA
>NZ_KV815554.1:0-1695 GCF_001814285.1 Enterococcus sp. HMSC076E04
TTTTTAACAAGCAAGCAATATGCTAGCAAACAAATTGAGCTTAACAATCGCAAGATTGTTCGAACTTTTTATGAGAGTTTGATCCTGGCTCAGGACGAACGCTGGCGGCGTGCCTAATACATGCAAGTCGTACGCTTCTTTTTCCACCGGAGCTTGCTCCACCGGAAAAAGAGGAGTGGCGAACGGGTGAGTAACACGTGGGTAACCTGCCCATCAGAAGGGGATAACACTTGGAAACAGGTGCTAATACCGTATAACAATCGAAACCGCATGGTTTTGATTTGAAAGGCGCTTTCGGGTGTCGCTGATGGATGGACCCGCGGTGCATTAGCTAGTTGGTGAGGTAACGGCTCACCAAGGCCACGATGCATAGCCGACCTGAGAGGGTGATCGGCCACATTGGGACTGAGACACGGCCCAAACTCCTACGGGAGGCAGCAGTAGGGAATCTTCGGCAATGGACGAAAGTCTGACCGAGCAACGCCGCGTGAGTGAAGAAGGTTTTCGGATCGTAAAACTCTGTTGTTAGAGAAGAATAAGGATGAGAGTAACTGTTCATCCCTTGACGGTATCTAACCAGAAAGCCACGGCTAACTACGTGCCAGCAGCCGCGGTAATACGTAGGTGGCAAGCGTTGTCCGGATTTATTGGGCGTAAAGCGAGCGCAGGCGGTTTCTTAAGTCTGATGTGAAAGCCCCCGGCTCAACCGGGGAGGGTCATTGGAAACTGGGAGACTTGAGTGCAGAAGAGGAGAGTGGAATTCCATGTGTAGCGGTGAAATGCGTAGATATATGGAGGAACACCAGTGGCGAAGGCGGCTCTCTGGTCTGTAACTGACGCTGAGGCTCGAAAGCGTGGGGAGCAAACAGGATTAGATACCCTGGTAGTCCACGCCGTAAACGATGAGTGCTAAGTGTTGGAGGGTTTCCGCCCTTCAGTGCTGCAGCTAACGCATTAAGCACTCCGCCTGGGGAGTACGACCGCAAGGTTGAAACTCAAAGGAATTGACGGGGGCCCGCACAAGCGGTGGAGCATGTGGTTTAATTCGAAGCAACGCGAAGAACCTTACCAGGTCTTGACATCCTTTGACCACTCTAGAGATAGAGCTTCCCCTTCGGGGGCAAAGTGACAGGTGGTGCATGGTTGTCGTCAGCTCGTGTCGTGAGATGTTGGGTTAAGTCCCGCAACGAGCGCAACCCTTATTGTTAGTTGCCATCATTCAGTTGGGCACTCTAGCAAGACTGCCGGTGACAAACCGGAGGAAGGTGGGGATGACGTCAAATCATCATGCCCCTTATGACCTGGGCTACACACGTGCTACAATGGGAAGTACAACGAGTTGCGAAGTCGCGAGGCTAAGCTAATCTCTTAAAGCTTCTCTCAGTTCGGATTGCAGGCTGCAACTCGCCTGCATGAAGCCGGAATCGCTAGTAATCGCGGATCAGCACGCCGCGGTGAATACGTTCCCGGGCCTTGTACACACCGCCCGTCACACCACGAGAGTTTGTAACACCCGAAGTCGGTGAGGTAACCTTTTTGGAGCCAGCCGCCTAAGGTGGGATAGATGATTGGGGTGAAGTCGTAACAAGGTAGCCGTATCGGAAGGTGCGGCTGGATCACCTCCTTTCTAAGGAATATTACGGAGACTACACAATTTGTTTTTACTTTGTTCAGTTTTGAGAGGTTTACTCTCAA
>NZ_KV815555.1:0-1370 GCF_001814285.1 Enterococcus sp. HMSC076E04
TGGATCTGTGTCAATAAAGTGGACTCATTTTTTGAGAGTTTTTTTGCAACCAATCCACTCTCGAGTTGTTTCATGATTTCAGACAATCGTCAAACTAAAACCGTTTGACCATTCTCTGAAACCATGAAAAGAGATTCTCGTGGATTCGTTCAAAAAATGTGAGTAGCTATTGCGCGTGCTGCCGAGCTTGGTCTTCTGCCTGTTGTGGTGTCAGATAGCCAATTGCTCCATGAATTCGCTTGCGGTTGTACCATCCTTCAATATATTGAAACAGTTCGAGTTTGGCTTCTTCATAAGAATGATAGGTCGTTTGATAGACTTCTTCTTTCTTTAATGCCGCGTGAAACGATTCGATACAGGAATTGTCGTAAGGCGTACCTTTGCGACTATAAGAGTGCGTTATCTTGTTCGTGCGCAATGCTTCCTCAAAATCGGAGCTAGTATACTGCGAACCAAGATCGGTTTGGATGATCAGTCCGTCTGTCGGTTGTTGATTTTGGATTGCTGATTCTAGCGCATTCATCACGATTTCAGTGGTCATCTGCTTGGCGTAAGTGTAGCCGATGATCTTTTTCGAATAAAGATCGATCACAGAAGCCAGGTAGGTCCAGCCGTCTTTTGCAGTCGAGATATATGTGATATCAGCGGCCCATTTTTGATTGATGCTGGTTGTGGAGAAATCTTGGTTTAAGAGATTTGTCCGTTCTTCAACGCGCTCTTTAGAAGCCTTGGTTGGATGATATTTTTTTACGGTGATCGAATGGATGCCAAGGAGACGCATCCGTTTTTGCACCCGTTTGATCGACAAATCAAAGCCTTGCTCTATCAGCTGATGATGAATTTTCCAGGCACCATAACGTTTCTTGCTGTCTGTGTAAATCGATAAGATGGCTTTATCGATGCGTTCATTTTCAAGTTCACGCTGACTTGGTGTGTGTTTGAGTTCCTTATAATACGTGCTTGGAGCTACTTCCATTACTCGCAAAAGCATGCGCGTCGGATACTCGTTGCTCTCGTTTTCAATGAAGAGGATTTTACTGTATAAGTTTACTTCGTGAATATAGCCATTGCTTTTTTTAAGATTTCGTTCTCCTGTCGCAGACGCGTCATTTCTTTTTCCATCTGTTTAATCTGAGCGGGAGTCAGCGAACTGCCAGTAACGGGCGTGTTGCTTTTCTTCCATTTGTAAATCGTTTGTTCTGCAATGCCATATTCACGGGAAATTTCGGCAACCGGCTTACCAGTTGCGACGAGTTGAAGGATCATGTCTTTTCTTTCTTGACTGTACTTTTTCATTTAGCGAACTTCCTTTCGTTCGAGGTTATTATAGTCCTCTCCCAAAATGTGTCCACTAAATCATCCTAACACCA
>NZ_KV815556.1:0-13011 GCF_001814285.1 Enterococcus sp. HMSC076E04
GAAAAACGAATACAATTTAACTCAATTTATATAGGATATATTTATAAACGAAAAGATGAAAAAGACAGAATCGAAAAAGAAAGATTGCAAAAATTGGGGGGAAGCAAATGAAAGATCTTGTAGCATTGAATCTTCACATGATTGTGACGATCGTGGACGGAGGAACAGGTGAAGATGTCATCGACTTTTCAAAAGAAGCAGGTGCAGCTGGCGGTACAATCTTGCATGGTCGTGGTTCTGGTGTACATGATTCAGGGAAATTTTTAGGTTTGGACATCTCGCCAGAAAAAGATGTTGTTTTGACATTAGTACCAGATAGTTTGACGAATCAAGTGATGGATGCGATTGGTCAAGGCATCAACATCGATGTTCCAGGTAACGGGATTTGTTTTAGTATTGATGTAGATAAAGTAATTGGTATCACTAAGATTCATCAGTATCGGGAAATTATCGGGATGCAGGAACTTTTGGATGAAACTAACGATAGAGAAAATCCTGAATCATAGACAAGCATTTGAAGAAAAAATAAACCTAAATAAGAAGGCGGATGAACGTTATTTCCGCTTTTTTGTTTAGGTTTTTTCGTGAATACTTATGAAATAGTAAATTTTTATGAAATTCTTCTCTAAGCATCAGACATTCTTTTCAAAATATGCTATTTTAAAAATGATGAAAAAAGGGGGAGAAAAATGAATTTTTTAGTTGTTTTAAAAGATACTCTGATTGAGCGGTCTACATTTCTATATGTTCAATTGCAGGAAAATAAAACATTGCTGCATTTTTCACCAGAGTTCCATCTAGAGGGACTAACATTAGGAGAAATTTATCAAGCAGAAGGACTATCGGCTGTTTTGCACTTTTTTGAGGTAGAATTGGAATTACCGGTAAAAGATTATATCGAGCTTTCTCTTGAATCCTGGGATCGAGCAGTCGTTGAGCTATTCCCAGAAGGTTTGATGATCGATACGAATGATGGGAAGATTCATTTGACTGCAGCAGAACTACAGAAACAAATGCGTTATCAAATAGATGATGAAAATTCTTTTTCTATTTTTAGACGTCAGCAAAAGATTCTAAAAAGCTTTTTAAAAGTAATCAGTAAAAAACGGAATTTGATCAAAACGACTCAACTGTTGAAAAAATATCCAAATCTGCTTCATACGTCCATTCAATTCCCTCAATTGATTACGATGATCCATCGATTTATACGTATGCAACAGCTACCATCTAAGAAGCTGTTTTTGCCATTGACGGACACATTCCGTGTAGTCAACAGAGAAGATAAAAAGAAAGTGATTGTGATCGACTTTACCAGAAATCGGAATGTCCTTCATCAAGTCGCAATGGAAAAGGCCAATTAAGGCTTTTTCTTTTTTGTTTTTTTTGTCATAATGAATGATAGATGATGGAGGAGATAATAGGATGCAAACATGGTTAGAAAGACTGATACGGTTTCAGCAGAACTATCAAAAACTTATGCAGGGAAGATATGCAAAATTTGATCAATTGAATCGGGTTCTATTGATTATCGCACTTTTTTTTAGTTTACTAAGTCGGTGGTTGCCATTTAGAATCGGGCAATTGTTGTTCATCGTCTTTTTCGGATGGATGCTATTTCGTTTTCTATCAAAAAAAATCTATCCTAGACTAAATGAAAATCAACGTTATTTGGAATATTTTGATAAAGTCAAAGAAAAATATCATCAGATGAGAAACAAAAAGCAAGCTAAAACGGAACGAAAAAGCTATACTTTTTTTGAGTGCCCGAATTGTCATCAAAAGCAGCGTGCGCCTAGAGGAAAAGGACGAATACGCGTGACATGCAAAACATGTGGCATAAAATTCGAAACGAATGTTTAAGGGAGAAAAAAATGAAATTAGTATTATTGCGTCATGGCGAAAGCGAAGCAAATTTTGAAAATTACTGGACAGGGTGGCTAGATGTCGCCTTAACAGAAAAAGGAAAAGAACAAGCAGCAGTAGCCGGTCAAAAAATGTATGAAGCCGGTCTTCAATTCGATGCGGTTTACACCTCTGTTTTAAAACGCGCGATTCTTACCGGTCAAGTCGCACTAGAAGAAATGGGGCAGTTGTGGCTTCCTATAGTAAAAACATGGCGTCTGAATGAACGGCACTATGGGGATCTTGTTGGTAAAAACAAGGATCAGATGAAAGAAATATACGGAAAAGATCAAGTAAAGAAATGGCGCAGAGGATATACAGAAGTTCCGCCGCTAACCGCAGAAAACCGATTTGACCGCAGATATGATCATTTGGATCCACATTTGATTCCGTACGGAGAAAGTCTAGAAATGACAGTGAATCGGATCATTCCTTTGTGGCAAGATCAACTAGCACCAAAACTGAAAGATCGGAAAGATTTACTAGTTGTGGGTCATGGGAATAGCATCCGAGCACTGACAAAATATTTAGAAAATGTTCCTGAGGATCAAATGGATACAATTGATATCCCGAACGCACAACCAATCCAATATACATTAACAGACGATTTGACGATTCTAGAGAAAACAATACTTTAATCAACGTATTTATCTATAATGAAAGATAGAAAAAAGAAGCAAAGGAATGGAACAAAAAACGTGAGAAATTATATATGGGACTTTGATGGGACATTGTTTGATACGTATCCCGCAATGGTAGATGGTGCTCAGCAAGCTCTAAAAGATTTTGGTATCAATATGGACAAAAAAGAGATCTACTTCAAAATGAAAAAATATTCCACCAGTTATTTGATCAATGAATCAAATTTGGACGCCAATGAGTTTAATGAATGGTTTCATCGGTATGAGAAAAAAAGCAAGGAAGCTTCCCGTCCATTTCCAGAAACGAAACAAGTACTTGAAAGGCTAAAAATCAATGGAGGACGTCACTTCATCTTGACCCACCGTTTGACAGAATCGACATGGGAACTGCTGAAAGAGTATCAATTAGCCCATCTGATTGAGGAAGTAGTAGGGATTGATCAGGATTTTCCTCGTAAACCGGATCCAGCATCTTTAAAGTATTTGATTGAGACTTTTCATTTAGAAAGAACAGACACGATGATGATCGGCGATCGCCGTTTAGATATTGAAGCAGGGAAAAACGCAGGAGTCGTTACTTGTCTTTACGATATCGATCATTTTCTGGGAGAGATTCCTGCAGATTATGTGGTAGGAAATTTGAATGAAATCCTATCCTTGCAGAGTAACGTAAAAAAATAGTATCCCCTTACAAAGGAGATATGTTATAATTTTTATAAAGGAGTGATAAAATTATATGGAAATCAGAAGACAAAAAGAAGTAGTAGAAGCATTTCATTATGATATGAGATTACCGAACCAAGAAGTAGAAACAGATTTGAAAGTGGGCTTCTCGCCTTTGAAAGAAACGATCGAAAACTATCCGAAAGAACATAGCATCGTAGGAGCACGCTTAGAGTTCCGTTTAGTGTTTGATACATATGTTTTATCTGGAAGTGTGAGTCAGATCAATCATATCCTCAATCGGAAAATTGAAGGTCAAAATGATGTCACACAAGAAGAAGTGGACGAACTAGTAGCACCTTTATTCGATATCGTACGCCGGATGTCTTATGAGGTGACAGAGATCGCCTTGGATCAGCCTGGGGTAAAATTGAATTTTCAATCAGAAAAACAAGAATAGACAGTAAAAACATGCCTGCGATAGTTTTAATCTATCACAGGCATTTTTTTTTATTACTAATTGTAAGCAAAAAGAATGTCATTTCGATAAAAATCGTCTAAAATATAAAAGTCACTGAAAAAAATTTTTCAGGAGGATGGTTGAAGAATCATTCTCGGGAACCTTTACTTCCTTCGATGGACTTGTCATTAATAATATGAGGAGGAGAAAAATGACAACACTCATCACAGTTTTAGTGGTTCTAGTTTTTGCGGCATTATTATATGTGTTCTATCGTATGCAAAAGCGCCATACAAAATTTTCAACACGCGTCTTTACAGCATTAGTAGTTGGTATCGTCTTTGGCGGTCTGCTTCAATTGATCTTTGGGGTAGAAGACAAAGTCGTTACTCAATCAATGGAATGGATCGGGATCGTAGGACAAGGGTATGTATCATTCTTGCAAATGCTAGTTATGCCTCTAGTGTTCATTTCGATCATTGGTGCATTCACAAAAATGAAAGTTTCTGAAAAGCTGGGGAAAATCAGTGCAACTGTACTGACTTCTTTACTTGGTACAACAGCTATTGCAGCATTGATCGGAATCGGTTCAACGATGCTGTTCGGTCTTCAAGGAGCTAAATTCACACAAGGAGCAGCAGAAACAGCACGGATCTCTGAATTGGCGACACGTCAGGAAACGGTTGAAAACTTATCGATTCCGCAGCAGATTTTATCCTTTATCCCTAAAAACGTATTTGCTGATTTAGCAGGTAGCCGTGCAACTAGTACGATTGGAGTCGTTATTTTTGCAGCCTTTGTCGGTATCGCTTATCTAGGGGTGAAAAGAAAAGCGCCAAAAGAAGCAGCATTCTTTTCAGATCTAGTCGACAGTCTGTATAAAATCATTATGCGGATCGTGACGCTTGTTCTGCGTTTGACACCATATGGGGTATTTGCTTTGATGACAAACGTTTTGGCAACAAGTGATTTTGCAGCTATCGTCAATTTAGGTAAATTTGTCGTTGCATCTTACGTAGCATTGCTGGCTGTTTTAATTGTCCACTCACTGATTTTGATTGGTGCCAAAGTCAATCCAATCAACTATTTCAAAAAAGCTTTTCCAGTATTGAGCTTTGCGTTTACTTCACGTTCAAGTGCCGGAGCCTTGCCATTGAACATCGAGACTCAGACAAAAGCTTTAGGAGTAGACGATGCAACAGCTAACTTCTCAGCAAGTTTTGGTTTATCTATTGGACAAAACGGCTGTGCTGGTGTTTATCCAGCTATGTTGGCAACGATCGTCGCACCAGCGGCTGGAGTGAATGTCTTTAGTTTGGAATTTATTTTGATGCTTGTGGCGATTGTAACAATCAGCTCTTTTGGTGTAGCCGGAGTCGGCGGTGGTGCAACATTTGCTTCACTGATCGTTTTAGGGGCAATGAACTTGCCAGTAGCAATCGTTGGGTTAGTTATCTCTGTTGAACCATTAATCGATATGGCACGCACAGCAGTAAACGTCAGCGGTAGCATGGTAGCTGGTATCGTGACAAGTGCACGCATCAAAGATTTAGATCGCGATGTCATCAATGATGATTCAAAAGTGATCGATGTGAATGCATAGTTAAAAACATACTAAGATTAGAGGGGAACATCATTGATAAATGAGGTTCTCCTCTCTTAGTATGTTTTTTTATTCATTCCATATAAGTACAAAATATTTATTCCGAAAAGTGAAAGTCGGAATAACAAAAACAACCAACTTAATTTATTATTAAAGAGAAGCGTATTTAAGTAGGATGAATCTGTTGAGAGCTTTCGTAGATTTTCCCATTTTCCTATGGTAAACTGACAAAGTTGGGGATGTTAGAACAGATCGTTTAGGAGGAAACAGATGTTTACAAATGAAATAAAAATCATGCTGTATGTGGACGATGTAGAAAAAAATGCAGCGTTTTGGAGAGCAATTGGCTTTGCGGAAAAAGATCGTCAAGAAATGGATGGGGCGCTTGTAATTGAAGTAGGGATTGAGGACAGTCAAACCTCATTCGTGTTATATGATCGAGCGTTTGTTGAGTCCCATTCACCTGGTACAGCTACTAGTGCCCCATCTTTGATGTTTTACAGCAAAGATATCTTTGGATTATATAAAAAAATGCAGACGCAATCAGTCACATTAGGTGATATGGTACAGCTTGGAGAAGAATATGTCTTCAACTTTGCTGATCCTGATGGCAATTACTTTGCGGTTACAGGTAAATAATAGAAACAAAGACTTTGTTTTTCTGTGCAAAACAGGAAAGCGAAGTTTTTTTAATTCAAATAATAATATTATGTAAACAAAAAAACGCATGCGTAATTATACACAAGCAAATAAATCGTCAAATGCGAACGCCTTCTTTATACTGTTTAGGAACGAAAAGAAGGAAGGAAGAAATACATGGATTATCAAGTACTGCTTTATTACAATTATACAAAAATAGAAGAACCAGAGGGATTTGCCAAAAATCATTTAGCCTTTTGCAAATCTTTGGATCTTAAAGGTCGTATTCTAGTAGCTGAAGAAGGAATAAATGGTACTGTGTCTGGAACCGTTGAAAACACGACTGCCTATATGGAAGCAATGAAAGCTGATCCTCGATTTGCTGATACGATGTTCAAGATTGATCCAAGCGAAGGACATGCCTTTAAGAAGATGTTTGTAAGATACCGTCCAGAGCTTGTAAGTTTAAAGCTAGAAGAGGACATTGATCCAAACCAAGTGACAGGTGCTTATCTTTCACCGCAAGAATTTAAAGAAGCTATTTTAGACGAACAGACAGTGGTGATTGATGCACGGAATGATTATGAATATGACTTGGGGCATTTTCGAGGGGCCGTACGCCCAGATATACGCAGTTTTCGAGAGCTTCCAGACTGGATTCGCGAGCACAAAGAAGAATTTATGGAAAAACGGGTAGTGACCTACTGTACTGGTGGTATTCGTTGCGAGAAGTTTTCTGGTTGGCTTGTCCGTGAAGGATTCAAAGATGTCGGACAGCTGCATGGCGGTATTGCTACTTATGGTAAGGATCCTGAAGTCCAAGGAGAATTATGGGACGGCAAGATGTATGTGTTTGATGAACGAATCGCTGTCGATATCAACCAAGTAGATAAACAAATCGTCGGTCGCGACTGGTTTGACGGAACACCATGTGAACGATATATCAATTGTAGCAATCCTGAGTGCAATCGTCAGATTCTTGCTTCTATTGAAAATGAAGAAAAACATTTAGGAGCATGTAGCGTAGAGTGTGCGAAACATCCACGCAACCGCTATGTTCAAGACCATGGAATCTCTCCGGAAGAAGCAGAACTGCGGTTTGTAGCTTTAAATAAATAGAAAACAATAGTTTTGATTGTCGACCATTTCCAATATGCGCTATACTATCGTTGAGGATGGTGATCCACATGAAATCATTGATTTATGCTATTGGCGATGTCCATGGTAAATATGATCTTTTTGAAAAACTTATTCACTATTATGATCCGACGATCCATCAGCTTGTTTTATTAGGAGATCTCAATGATCGAGGACCTCGTACAAAGGAATGTTTTCTATTAGGAAAACAATTAGTCGAAGAAACAGGAGCCATTTATCTCCGGGGCAACCACGAAGAATATTTTTTGCAATTTCTGCAAGCACCGGAGGACTGGTATGCGCCTTATATCAGAAATGGTGGAAAAGAAACATTTGAAAGCCTACTTCACCCAGGTGCGTCGGAGGAATACTCCCCGACTGAAATCTCAATGATGATCCGATCGAGATACCCAGAACTGATTGAATTTTTAGTCCAGCGCCCCTTGTATTATGAATGGGAAAATTATCTGTTTGTCCATGCTGGAGTGGATTTGACAAAGAAAGACTGGCGTAAGACAAGTCCAAGCGATTTTATTTGGATACGGGAACCATTTCATGAAGGGAAAAACAATACAGGTAAGACAATTGTATTTGGACATACGATTACACCAATGCTCCATGGAGATATGCAGACAACAGATCTCTGGATTCAGGATCATAAAATCGGAATGGACGGTGGGGCTGTATTCGGAGGGTCATTGCATGGGGTTGTTTTTGACAAGGAAGGCATCCTTCAAGACATTGAATATCAGAACAATGAAGGATCTTGGCAAGGAATCTGACAAATGGAAAGAATGAAGGAGCTGCGACTTTGTTGCGGCTCTTTTTATTTGTATAGATAATATTGTTTCTTTCAGCAGTTTAACCCATGATAAAAAGTATGATAGAATAAAGAAGCAATTTTTAGCAGAAAAGAGGCATTTTAATGACGGAAAATTTGAACCAGACAATCATTCAGCTTGTACAAAAAGAGCTTTCAGACTATCGTCCCAAGCAGTTGACGACTGTACTTAATTTGTTAAATGAAGGAAACACCGTTCCTTTTATCGCGCGTTATCGAAAAGAAATGACGGGAAGTCTTGATGAAGTCCAGATTCGTGAAATCGAAGAGCGGTATGCATATCTTGAAAACTTAGAAAAACGAAAAAACGAAGTGATTCGGCTGATCGATGAACAAGGGAAACTGACCCCTGAGTTAGAAACAGAAATCACGCAATCCGTAAAAATGCAACAAGTGGAAGATTTATATCGGCCATACAAACAGAAACGGCGGACAAAAGCAACGATTGCTAAAGAAAAAGGACTTGAACCACTCGCGCTGTGGCTGATGCAGCTTACAGATGGAGAGGTGCAATCGGAAGCAGAAAAATATATCGCTAAAGAAAAAGAAGTCTCTTCTGCTGAAGAAGCGTTGCAAGGTGCGCATGAGATCATTGCTGAACAAGTCAGCGATAATGCAAAGTTTCGGACTTGGATTCGGTCTTATACGTATAACAAAGGCATGTATGTCAGCCAAGTCAAGGATGAGCAAGCAGATGAAAAAGGCGTATATGAAATGTATTATGACTTTGCAGAACCTGTCCATAAAATGGTTTCTCATCGGATATTGGCCACTAATCGAGGAGAAAAAGAAGAGGTTCTCAAAGTATTCCTTCAAGTAGACGAAGCAGCAGTTTTAGCTTACTTGGATCGCCAATTAGTGAAAAATCCTGCCTCACCTTCTTCTTCCTTTGTAAGAGAAGCCTATCAAGATAGTTATAAACGCTTTATACAGCCGGCAATCGAGCGAGAACTGCGTAATGAATTGACTGAAAAGGCGGATGAGCAAGCCATCGCTATTTTTGGAGAAAATCTTCGCAATCTTTTGTTGCAACCGCCGCTAAAAGGTAAAGTCGTACTGGGATTTGATCCGGCCTATCGTACTGGATGTAAACTAGCAGTCGTAGATGCGACAGGAAAAGTTTTGGCAATCGAAGTCATTTATCCGCATAAACCTGCAGCACAAGCGAAAAGGGAAGCTGCTGGTCCAGCTTTTATCCAATTGATCAATCAATATCAAGTAGATATGGTAGCTATCGGGAATGGAACAGCCAGTCGGGAATCAGAACTTTTTGTGGCTGAACAATTGAAATCAGCCGACCATAAAGCCTATTATGCCATTGTCAATGAAGCTGGCGCTTCTGTTTACTCTGCTAGCGAAATTGCACGAAAAGAATTCCCGCATCTACAAGTAGAAGAAAGAAGTGCTGTTTCTATTGCCCGTCGTCTGCAAGATCCTTTAGCTGAATTAGTCAAGATCGATCCTAAAGCTGTCGGTGTAGGACAGTACCAACATGATGTTTCTCAAAAACGTTTGGCTGAACAATTGGATTTTGTCGTGGAAACAGCGGTCAACCAAGTAGGCGTGGATGTGAACACGGCTAGTCCACAGCTCTTGCAGCATATATCAGGATTGAATAAAACGACTGCCCAAAACATTGTCAGTTATCGTGAAGAAAATGGAGAATTTACTGCACGAACTCAGCTGAAAAAAGTGCCACGTTTAGGACCAAAAGCATATGAACAAGCAATCGGCTTCTTGCGAGTTCCTGGCGGGAAAAACATTTTGGACAACACCGGTATCCATCCCGAAAGTTATTCTATTGCGAAAGACATATTAATGACCGTCCATCTTTCAGAAAAAGAGCTTGGGACAGAAGAAGCAGTAGAAAAATTGACACGGTTATCCGCGGAGAAACTGGCTGAAAGCTTATCAGTCGGAGAAGAAACGTTAGCCGATATTTTAGCTGGGCTGACAAAACCTGGACGAGATATGCGTGATGAGATGCCAGCGCCCCTATTGCGTACAGATGTGTTGAGTATGGAAGATTTGAAACCAGGTATGGAATTGACTGGAACGGTCCGTAACGTCATCGACTTCGGCGCATTTGTCGATATCGGTGTGAAACAAGACGGACTTGTCCATATCTCAAAACTTAGCAAAAAATTTGTCAAGCATCCAACAGACGTCGTGTCAGTCGGAGATATCGTGACGGTTTGGATAGAGCAAGTTGATACGAAAAAAGGCAGAATCAGTTTGACGATGCTTTCCCCTTATGAAGAGTAACAATGAGGAGTAACAAAAATTGACACAAGAAGAACTGCAGCAGTTAGTAGAAGAGATATCATTAAAAAGCTTCCAGCGTCCTTTCAAGCACCAAGCAATGTTCAATCCACGCTTGCGTACAACTGGCGGGCGCTATCATTTAAACGATCATCATTTAGATTTTAATGTAAAGCTGTTTGAAGAGTCAGACAAAGAAACAATTGCAGGAATCATCAAACATGAACTTTGCCATTATCATCTGCATCTAACTGGAAGAGGATATCGTCATAAAGATATGGATTTCAAGTATCTTTTGAAAAAAACAGGAGGATTGCGCTATGCGCCAGCCTTGACGAAGAAACAGATAAAGATCGAATATTATCAATGCCAAGATTGTTCTGCCACGATCTGCCGCAAAAGAAGAATCGATGTACACAAATATCGTTGTGGAAGATGTCATGGGGAAATCAAATGGATTGAGACAAAGAGAGAAAGCCTCAATGAAGTATAAAAAATCAAATGAAAGGATGAAGAGTTTTTGGAAAAAAACGAGCAGAGAAATCTAAAAGACTGGAATCAGTTATTAGCCTTTTTAGCCGCACCTGATGAGAAAGATTTTGAGAAATTGTCGGCACCTATACTTATTTTAGCTGGAAACGGTCTTCCTATCTTAGCTGATAAAGCAGCACAAATGTATGTAAATGGTCAAGTAGAACGTTTGTTTTTGGTCGGCGGGGTGGGTCATGCGACTAGGATCCTTTATGAGAATTTTGAAAAGCAAGGATTTCATTTTGAAGAAGGCATGAGTGAAAGTGAAATCTGTCGTCAGTATCTAAAAGAAGTCTATGATTTGCCCGATAAGGCTTTCCTGATAGAATCGAAGTCTACAAATTCTGGAGAGAACGCCACTTTTTCACTGGAGATTCTTCATTCCTTAGATGCTGTACCAGAAAAAGTCCTATTGATGAATGATCCGACACTGCAACGCAGGACTCGAGCAACTTTTGAGAAAGTATGGCAAAATGAACAAACTGTTTTCGCAAATGCTGTGCCATTTGTGCCGGAAATCCTTCACTTTTCTGAGGAGATCATCTTTACAGTAAAAGAACTGAACCATCAATGGCCGAAGGAATATTTCTATGCACTGGTGTTAGGAGAAATGGAGCGACTCCGCGACGATGAGAATGGCTATGGTCCGAAAGGAAAAGATTTTATTCCTCATATTGATATATCAGAAGAAGTTTGGTCTTCTTATACAAGAATCAAACAGTCAATAAAAACGGATTTTTGCCGTACATGACCTTTTTAGCAGGCGAATCCTCCTTTCTAAATAAATTTGGTTGAAATTTTCAATCGTTTATAAGATAATGAGGAGCGTGTTGAATGTAATAGCTAAAAGAATGGACGCTAGATAAGAGAAGAGGATTCAAATGGAAAATCAAAATAAATTGTATCATTTTGTTGGTATCAAAGGTTCAGGAATGAGCTCCTTGGCTCTTGTTTTACATGAACAAGGTTTAAATGTCCAAGGATCAGACATTGAAAAATATTTCTTTACACAAAGAGATTTAGAAAAAGCAAATATCACGATTCTGCCATTTAACGCAGACAATGTAAAACCAGGTATGACGATTATTGCAGGAAATGCATTTCCTGATTCACATGAAGAAATCCAGCGAGCAAAAGAATTAGGTTTGGAAGTGATTCGCTATCACGACTTTATTGGTCATTTTATCCAAAACTATACGAGTATCGCTGTAACCGGTTCTCACGGAAAAACAAGTACGACTGGTCTGCTCTCTCATGTATTGAGTGGTGTTCGTCCAACAAGTTATCTAATTGGAGACGGAACAGGGCATGGTGATCCGCAAGCGGAATTCTTTTCATTTGAAGCCTGTGAATATCGCCGTCATTTCCTTGCCTATTCACCAGACTATGCGATCATGACAAACATCGATTTTGATCATCCGGATTATTATACAAGTATCGACGATGTATTTACAGCTTTCCAAACAATGGCTGGACAAGTGAAAAAAGCTATTTTTGCGTACGGTGACGACGCTTATTTACGCAAATTAGAAGCAGATGTGCCGATTTATTATTATGGTGTCACAGAAAATGATGATATCCAAGCACGAAACATCGAACGTACAACATCCGGTTCTGCTTTTGATGTCTATCATGGGGATGAATTTGTTGGACATTTCACTGTACCGGCATTCGGCAAACACAATATTTTAAATGCTTTAGGTGTTATTGCAGTCGCGTATTTCGAAAAACTGGATCTGAAAGAAGTTGCGGAAGAAATGCTGACTTTCCCAGGAGTAAAACGTCGATTCAGTGAAAAAATCGTAGCAGACATGACCGTAGTCGATGATTATGCGCATCACCCTGCAGAAATCAAAGCAACCATTGATGGCGCACGCCAAAAATATCCAGATAAAGAAATAATTGCAGTTTTCCAACCTCATACGTTTACGCGTACGATTGCATTGATGGATGAATTTGCAGAAGCCCTTGATTTAGCTGATAAAGTTTACTTATGCGATATTTTTGGTTCGGCTCGGGAAGAACAAGGAAACGTTAAGATCGAAGACCTTGGAGCGAAAATCAAAAAAGGTGGAGAAGTCATCAAAGAAAATAATGTATCTCCATTATTAGATTATCATGATGCAGTAGTAATCTTCATGGGTGCTGGAGATGTTCAAAAATTTGAACAAGCGTATGAAAAACTTTTAAGCAGCACGACGAAAAATGTACTGTAATACAATTACTGCAGTGTCCTTATAAAAATAGAAAGAGGGAGAGTGGCAAAATTCTTGTCATGCTCCCTTTTTTACAACTTTTGATAAACGGCGTTCAAAAGCTTGCATCTGCGGTA
>NZ_KV815557.1:0-869 GCF_001814285.1 Enterococcus sp. HMSC076E04
GGGAGCGTCAATAATTTTGTGTAAATGGTTCTTCCCTACTGTAGATTGTTTCTAATTCTCCATCGGTTGACTCAGCATTTGTTCGAGCTCGCCTTCGGCCTGTTGGAAACCTTTATGACTGCGACCTAGGAATTTTTGGTTGTAAGTATCAAAAGACGAGACTAAGAAACGTTCCATCGACTCTTCATTTTGGAACTGTTCCTTGCGGTGGCTGTATTTCTTGATTTGCTTATTAAAGGATTCAATCAAGTTCGTAGAGTAAATACTCTTGCGTATGGCTAATGGGAAATCATAGAAAGTGAGCAGGTAATCGTTCGAAAGGATCGATTCCACCATTTTTGGATAACTGGTTTTCCATTTTTCCGCAAAAGCACCACGTGCTTCCAATGCCGCCTTTTTAGATGACGCTTGATACACCATTTTAAAATCATCACAGACTTCCTTACGATCATCGACACGCACTTTGTGACTGATATTACGGGAAACGTGCACACAGCAATGTTGAAAACGGGCTTTGGGGTAGAACCGCTGCACGGCCCCTGCCATCCCCTTTAAGCCATCCGTGATGAAAAGGAGGACGTTTTTCACGCCACGTTCCTGGAGGTCTATTAAAATCTCTTCCCAAATCGTGATAGATTCAGTTGGTGCAATCGCATAGCTCAATACTTCCTTTGATCCGTCCGGGCGAATGCCAACTGCGATATGAATGGCTTCCTTGGCGACGGTTTTCCGCTTTAAAGGGATATAGGTTGCGTCCATATAAATAGCGGCATAACGGTCATGAAGCTCACGTTCCTTAAATGAAGTGACTTCTTCCGTAAATGATTTAGTCATATTGGACATGGTTTGGGGCGTGTAGTGATGCCCAT
>NZ_KV815558.1:0-335 GCF_001814285.1 Enterococcus sp. HMSC076E04
CCATACATTTTCTCAATCAAGTCTGCGATTTCCGACATGGTAATACCTTTTCGGAAGAGGTGAATGACGGTCTCCTCTAAGGTATCATTCGTCCGTCTATAAGCAGGAACAGTCTGTTGCTTGAACTCGCCGTTGCGGTCGCGCGGAATCTGGAGATGAAGTTCCCCGTACTCGGTCTTGACCGTACGGTCATAGGAGCCGTTACGAGAATTACCCGTGTTAAAACCAATACGATCGTACTTTTCGTAATCGAGGAAAGCCGTTAACTCCGTTTTGAGAAGCGTATTGACAGCTTTTTCCAAATGGACACGGAATAATTCATTCAAATCGCCTTT
>NZ_KV815559.1:0-11720 GCF_001814285.1 Enterococcus sp. HMSC076E04
GTTTTTACTTGGCTGTTCTTATTACTTGATGCAGTGCAGCTTTTTCACAACCTCTTCACTAAACGGTGTTCTACTGCCAACTCCTCGGTCACAAGTCACAATATTCAACAAACATGAGAAGCTGTTTTTTGAAATTGCTCCTTGTGACTCGGAGCTGAACGGCAGGCTCACGACCTCTTTCTTAAACGGTGTTCAATCAGCTGACCCTCGGTATTCGCTCAACAAACGGCAAAATATGTGGAACTATTTTTTCGTTTGTTTCTCTAATACTCAGGTCAAAACGCTGATTTCACAACCTCTGTTTATTTACGTTCTATTTCATTCATTTTCAGAAGCAAACCGAGCTGCTTGTATGCCCGCTTGTCGCCCAAAAATAATGATTTCTGCAACTGAGTTTCCACCGATTCGATTGTCTCCATGTAAGCCACCTGTGACTTCTCCGGCAGCATACAACCCGCTGATTGGCTGATTTTCTTTATCCAATACTTCGGTATTCGTATTGATTTTCACACCACCCATCGTATAATGGATCCCTGGCGCGATTTTGATTGCATAATAATTTGGAGACGATAGATCATGTTCCATGGCTGTGGCACGATTGAATTGAGCATCTTTTTTCTCCGCAACATCCGCATTCCATCCATCAATTGTTTTTGCTAATGTTTCTTTTGGCAAATCAATTTTTTCTGCTAATTCTTCCATTGTTTTTCCAGTTGTGACATATCCTTTTTGGTCATAAAATTCAATAGCAGTGGCACGATCACGCACGCCTTGATCAAAAATCAAATACGCTGATTTTTCAGGCAACGCTGTGATGGCTGCAGATACTTTATCCCTTGTATCCATTTCATTCACAAATCTTTTGCCTTCTTGATTCACCAAGATTGCTCCTTCTCCGCGAACCACTTCACCGATCAAGATTCCCTCATCCTGTTGCACGGTTGGATGAATTTGTATTTTATCCATGTCAACGGTTTGTCCGCCTAACTTTTCGATCATGGTAATACCATCTCCAGTTGATCCTTCTTGATTTGTCGTAATATAATCAGCTAAATCGGGACGATATCTTTCAATAAATTCTTTGCTCGCACCAAAACCGCCTGTAGTGACGACGATTGCTTTACCGGTGATCTCTTTTGGTTCTTCTCCTTGGACATGTACAGTCACTTCATTGACTGTTTCGCCATTTTTCTTAATGTCTGTCACATCTGTGTTGACAAAAATCGGTATTTTTCGCTCATGGACGCTGTTCAATAATCCATCCACTAAATATCCACCGATAGCCGAGCCATCAGATGGACGATGCGTCCTCTTCTCACTCATCCCTCCAGTGATCGTTAAATTATCTAGTTTGATCCCATTTTGATCCAACCAATCGATTGCATCAGCAGAGTGATCGACAAAGTAACGAAGCATTTCTTTATCATTTGTTCCTCCGCCACCTTTTAGCGTTTCTTCATAGAATGCCTCATTTGAGTCTTCGATTCCCTCTTCTTTTTGGAATTTGGTTTCAGAAGCGTTCATTCCGCTTGATGATTTAGACGTATTTCCTCCGGCAACAGGCATCTTTTCGAAAATCACTGGGTTCAAGCCAGCATCTTTTGCTTCGATAGCGGCTGCCATCCCTGCACCGCCAGCTCCCACGATTACGATATCATAAGATTCTTTCATTTCTTTTGGATCAGTATATGCTTGTTCAGAAGCACCTGATGACACTTCGGCAGATTCCTTCGTACTAGAACTTGTCTGTGCTGTATTTTTCTGATCTGCGCCACATGCACTCATGGCAAGAAGCGAAACCGCCGTTAATAAACCAACAACTAATTTTTTCATATTTATCCCCCTTTTCTCCTTATGCTTATATTAAGTGATTTTTTTCACAATATCAACTCTGTTTTTCTTTAAGACATATAGTTTTGGTAATCGCACGCTTCTTAGTATAATTAAGGATATACATGAAGGAGTTATTTTATGAATCATTTGAAAACCTTTTTTACGAACAGTACAAAAACTGCTGGCAGAATCACAAATGGAATCTATATTTTATTACGTATCATCGTTGTTATTATGCTAGTGGATCAGATTTGGAACCAACATTGGGGAAATACGATGCTTTTATTATTGACACTGATTTTATTTGAAATTCCTTATTTCCTGGAAAAGATATTAAAGATACAGATTCCAAATATGTTAGAAATCATATTGTTATCTTTTATTTTCAGTTCAACGGTTTTAGGAGAATTAAGCGATTTTTATGGCTATTTTTCAATGTGGGATACTTTTCTACATGCATTCAGCGGATTTTTAGCTGGGGGTGTCGGTTTTTCACTTGTTTATTTGCTCAATAAAAATACAAAAACGATGAACTTGACTCCTTTGTTATTAGCAGTCGTTTCCTTTTGTTTTTCGATGACAGTCGGTGTTATGTGGGAGTTTGTTGAATTTTCAGCAGATAAATTGCTACAATTCGATATGCAAAAAGATACGATCGTCCAGCAAATCAATAGTGTGGAGTTAAGCAAAGACGGAAACACTGTCTATCATGTTCCTGATATCACTCGGACAATCATTGAAAGTCAGAATGCAGACGGTAAAACAGATAAAATAATCATCCAAAATGGTTATTTAGATGTGGGAATCATGGATACTATGAAGGATTTAATTGTTAATTTTATTGGAGCAGTCGTTTTCAGTATATTTGGTTACCTTTATAGTCGAAATGATTACCAAAAATTTACTTTCATCAAGAATTTTATTCCCAAGAAAATCAAACGATAAACATACTAAAGAAATAAGAGAAGAGGCAGTGACAAGACTTTTGTCACGACCTCTTCTTTTTCGAATAAATAGCGTATCATCAGCTAGCCAACAGGATGAATTCAAAAACAGTAAGATAGAAAGAACTACTTTTCCGTTTTTCTTCTAATATTGTGAGCTGATTTCACCATTTTTTTATTTATCTAATTTACTTAAAACCTGCATAACTTTTTCATAGTCTGGATTAGGTGTGCCATCTAGATTTTCAGCAATAAAAGAAAAACCCATTTTTTTATAAAGAGCAATCGCCTGATGGCTCCATGTCTGGGTGTGAAGATAGATTGGTCCATCCGTATGGAGAGTAGGAAATTCTTGTAAGACTTTAGCAGTCAATGCTTTTGCGAGCCCTTTTCCTTGGTAAACTGGTTTAACTGCCAACCAATGAAAAACCGGATACACTCGCTCTCTTGATTTCTTTCGCCAAGCGGTACAGGTTGCTACTTTTTCTCCATTTTTTGTCTCTACAAAAAACATCCTTCTTTCAAGTTCTTCAGGATAAGGAGCAAATTTTTTTTGAAAATACTCAAGTGCTTCATCTGTCGTTTGAAATTCCCCAACGGAAGTTTCAATCTCTGACCAAGCAGATTCGTCCCCTTTTTGATAGGTTCGAAATTCAAAACCTTCCGCTAAAGGTGTCATTGGCACAGGCAGTTGAAGTGGTCTTGTCATCCAGATTTCTGCGTAAGGCAACGTTTTATCTAACATTTTTCTATCCCTCCTCGTATCCATTATGCCAAATAACAGATAACTCAGCTACTTATTTGACTATAACAGATAGGGGAATGAATCAGAACCAGTCATCTGCGTCAAATTCATTTCGATTAGCGTATACCCATGTTCCTGCCATCCCCCGCATGACATCTCCTAAAGCGGAAGAAGAAGGGACACCTCCACCAGGTGCGGGTGTTCCCGGACTAGGAAGTGGTACTTGCGGCTGCAGATGCTCATCGGTGGAATCAATAGTTGACAAGCGTTTTTTCTTCGTTTCCTTGTGGTTCTCTGATTCATTTTGATCTTCCGGCTGTTTAGCAACAATTTCTTTTTCTAATTGTTGTTCTATGTTAGACTCTAACATTTCATTTTCCGATTCAGAAACTTGTGGGATCAAACGATCTTCTTGCCTTATCGTTTTGTTAGATTCTGAACTTTTTATAGATATTCTTGCTGGTTCTAGGCTTCTTGTTTGTTTTACTTCCCCTGTTGGAGAAACTGTAGGAGCCATTTGTTGTTTTTTTTCTGACAAGCTTTCTTCTTGTTTTTTTTGTTCTTTTTGGTTTATCTGTTTATTTAATGGTAAAACATGTAATAGCGACTGAGCGTGGAGTTCTTGGAGTGAATACGGATCATGATAACTATACATAATCGTAAAATCTCCTGTTTGTTTGGTCAAATAACCATCCTCCAATGGTTCTCCGTTGATTATAACCGCTACATCTTTTAACGGTACGGGTTTACCTAAGGAGTTTGTTGCGGATTGGATCAACTCTTCTTTACTTATTTTTTCATTTGGCTGAGCAATAACAACGTGACCTTCTAATGAACTATTATCCGGTACATAAACATAAGTGAAGGTAATTTCCTCCCCTGATTGCTTCCTATTATTCATCAGTTTTGAGTGAAGGGCTTCAAGGATCACCGACCAGTTACTATTTCTGTCTAAACCGTTTGCTTGCATCCAGTCAGAAATAGAAGTGACTTTTCCGTCTTGTTCATAAGTCGACAAATCTACATTTGGTACTCGATCAGAAAATTCAGCAGGGAGTTGTAAATCTGGAATAGGTTCTACACTACTTATGCGTGTTTCTGCTTGCAGTTCTTTATTCGTTTGACGATCAATAAAATGAGTGATGACAGTCGATGAAGCAGCAGGTGCTTCTACATAAACGACAGCTGTTATTTCCACCGCTTTTGATGTAAGAGGGTCTACATAAGTTAATACGACGGGATATTCTCCCGGTGTGGCAGGATCTACTGTCCCGCTCATTTTGATTTCTTCTTTATTCCCTGAAGTTCCATCGCTTTTTGTTACATATTCGATAAGAGCTTTAGGGTCGTAATTCTCTCCTGTTATTAGATGAAGATCTTTTCCTTTGACAGCTGTTTGATCAGCATGAACATGAATCACAGCAGATGCAGTCATTGTTTTTAAAGCAATTGGATCAAAATAAGACAAGTCAATAGTAGATACTCCTGTATTTGTCGTGTCTATGATATTCCCATTGTTTGAAATTACCTTGGACATATCTCCTTGTGTTCCATCTGCATTCCTCAAGCTTTCTACCAGATTCGATATCGAAATTTTTGTCCCTGCCAGAACGTCGATTTCCTTTCCTTCGAACTGTGAATAATCTTTTCCATATACATAAGAGACTTGTGCACTTCCACCGTCCTTCACACCTGTCAAAGCATGATTTAAACTATCAATGATCTGTTTTAGCTGATCACCTTTTGTTGGATCAGTCATACCGGAAAAAACAGAAAGCGGCACGCTGCTTCCAGTTTCTGATGTCCATAATGTTTTGTTAGGAATTAACCAATAGTGGTTTATCGTTGGAGGATAACTGACTTTATTATAGGAATTCAAAGAAGGAAGCAGCTGTGTTCCACTTACATCAGTGAAAGTATGGGTAATAGTAATAGGGGAATCAGTCGTCTCAGAGACAGATGTACGTACGATCTTGATGGTTTGTGCCGTTGCCTGAATGGGTACATTCATATAGACACCTACAGATAAGCTGATTAGCATCGTACGCATCACAAATTTGACGTAGCGGTTTTCAGAACACGATCGTTCTTTGTCTAAACGGCAAGCGTGTTTATTTAGTTTTTTAGGTTGTCTTTTTGAACACATTTATTCTTAGTCCTCCCTACTCTTGCCTCGGCATGAAGTAGTAATTTTCATAAGATGATTTTATTATATAGATAAAATCAAAAAAAGATGGTCAATTCGGACAGTATTTTTCTTGATTTTTTATTGTTTCAAGAAAATCGGAATAATAACTTATGTACTTTTTAATTTTGTCAAGCCATATCTCTTGATATCTAGTCATCTTTTCTTTGAAAAAACACATAAATCAGCTAATAAATAGGTGAGACAAAGTTGTCATCCATAAATATTAGCTGATTTTTTCAGTTAAATGTCTATTTTTTTCTCTGATAATGATATTCCCAAAATATTCCCAGTCATCTGGAGTCGGCGGATTTTTCCATATTATCTGCTCTTTGTTGAATTTTTCAAGCAAACAATCAGATAAATAAATATCCGTACGGGAAGTGATTCGATTTTCAATCACAATATTGTAATTTTTAAATCCCTTCACTTGAGAAATAATATAATCGGTATAGGCAGATCCTTGAGAGAAATCAATACAGACATAGATTGGTGATTCAAAATAAGAGACTGGACAAATACCGACCAATAAAAAAAGATAATCATAAAATAAGCGAATCATGAAACGTTCATCTTTTTCCAAGAAATAGCGTTTATTATCTTGTATGACATTTTGGATCGCTGTACTGAATATTGGATACGTTTCGAAGAAAAACTGCAACTGCTTTTTAGACGTAAAACTAGTCATCTCAAAGTCGAATATCCAATTTTTCCGATTGACATGCATCATCCCCATACGAAGTTCTTTTCGTATATGGAGTCTTTCTTCTTCAGAAACTTCAGTTGAAAATGGTAATTGATTAATCAATTCCACTGACATTTTTTGACTAATCATATGGATATCATGGAAATGAGCTTCCGCAAGTCCAAACGCACCATCTAATTCAAATTCTTCTTCCGTAATCAAAAATAACATGATATAAGAAATCTCATCAATAATCTGCTCTTTAGGGATATGTAGAAAAGAAATATGCGATAAATCCTTAATAATCTTCATTCCTTCTGAGCTCCTAAAGTATTCATCTGAAAAGAAACGTTTTCCTATTGGTTGATTTCCATAAATCCTCAACAAACTAACAGTAGTTAGCAAATTGAATTTGATTCGCTTTGTGGCAGACAACTTTAAATTGAACAGATATTCAAAATATTGCACGATACTTTTTGCTTCATTCATGACGCTTTCTCTAAATGGCATAAAAAAACCATTAAAGACCCCAAAATATACCCCAAATAATACGTTCCGTATGTTTATTTCTTCCCCAACTAATATGTTTTTCTTTAACTTTATTTGATGCTGTTCAAGAAAAGAGACTAATTCTCTTCTTTTTACATAAGCTCTTGATATGCTTAAAAAATGGTTCTCTGCAAATTTTTCAATTGTTACTTTTGAATCCACGATCTCCGTTAACAGTCGAGCAATTTTTGATCGTTGAAAGTAGATTCTTCTTAAATTTTTGATATCCGTCAAATTTAGCCGTTCAACATGAATCTCTCCTTCTTCTGAGATTTGGATCTCTGGCTTTGATTTGAATTCAGAAAATTCTTTATTTAATTCTATGATATAATTTCTTGTTTTAAATTTAGATAAACCTAATGTTTCATATAACTTAGACAACACGACGTAATTCTTTTTCTCAAATTCTAAATATCTGGCTAACAGCAGTTTTTCTCTATCTTCCTCTTCGATAAGGTAATCCAACTTCATATCCTACACCTCAAAAAAATGCCTCATACCAATCACTTGATATGCAGATGAAAGTTCATCTTTTCACCTATACTGATTTTATGATGGATTACACCTGTTTTTTCATCAGTTATTCTCATTTTTTATCTTTTTTTTGAGAATATTGCAAAAAATGGAAAAATTTACGGGAAAATATTCTATATTTTTTGTTTTATTGTGTTAAAATGTACAAGATTTGCACCATTTGCGTAAACAACCACAAAAAAGAGCAGGGCGTCCACCGTCCTGCTCTTTTACTTATTTTAAGTGCAATTCAATTACTTATTAATTCGCTAAACTTCTGCTTGTTTCTGATAGTGCTTGTTTCTCTCCAATGATCCGCACTTCTGTTTCTAAAGACACATCAAATTTTTCTTTGATTACTTCTTGGATGTGCGCAATCAATTCAATGTAATCTGTCGCTGTCGCATGATCGATATTGACGATGAATCCAGCATGTTTTTCAGAGATTTGTGCACCGCCCCATTTCAGACCTTGCAATCCTGCTTGCTGGATCAGCTGACCCGTATAATGTCCTACTGGGCGCTTAAAGACACTGCCGCATGAAGGATATTCTAATGGCTGTTTTGATTGACGCAATTCTGTCAACTCATCCATTCTTGCTTTGATTGCTTCATAATCCCCTGTTTGCAAACTGAATCGAGCTTCCAATACGATAGCACGTAGTTCTTGGACTTTACTGTGACGATAAGAAAATACCATTTCTTCTTTTGTCAAAGTTTTCAATGTTCCATCTTCAAGCAAAAGATCCACTTCAGCAAAAACATCTTTGATCTCTCCGCCATACGCACCTGCATTCATATAAACCGCTCCACCGACACTTCCCGGGATGCCGCAAGCAAATTCAAATCCAGTCAATGATTCGGCCAAAGCTGCATAAGTCGTATCAATCAGTGAGGCACCTGCTTCCGCAATGACCATCGTTCCTTTGACATGAATCTGTTTCATTTCAGTCAGCATGATGACTAAACCGCGGATTCCGCCATCTTGAACGATCAGATTGCTTGCGTTTCCTAGTACCATCCAAGGTATATCATGGATTCGGCAATAATCGATGATTTGCTTTACTTCTTCTTGCTTTTTCGGGAATGCAAGGACATCAGCTGGTCCGCCTGTTTTCGTAAACGTATAGTTCATCAATGGTTCATCAAACAATAAAGTGATCGTGGCTAAGCTTTCAACTATTTCTTCTTTATTCACTGAGGATTTTCCTTTCTTTTCTCAAACGTCCCCATTATTCTATCACGCTTAATACAATCTTGCCAGTCTTGTTCAAAGTTGATGACGGTAGTGCTCTTTAAGCACTTCCTCGCATAATTCATGACTTCTTACAACTTCTTGCTGTTTAAGCAGTTCTGCTTCCCGTTTACCTGAACGAATCTGAGATAAGAAGGCCTCTACCATTGGCTCAAACCCGCGTTTGACTAGCGTGTTCGTCCAGTCGCCAAATTCTTTCACCTTTTTTCCATCAGCATCTTGAATGACAAGCTGGGTCAGGTCGCTTACTTCATAAGTACCGTTCTTACTTGTTACTTGATATTTTTCTGTATTAGCACCACTTGCCAAATCCATCGTTAATATAGCCGTTTGATTTTGTGTTTCTAATTGTAAAATGGCATATTCCAAATATTCCTTTGTTTCTCTTATCTGATATTTTGTTCTCAAAATGGGTTCATCCAATAAATACACCGCTGTATCAATGAGATGTAAAAATAAATCATAAAGGACGAATTCTGTCGTCTCTTTTGCCGCTATTCGATTTTTTTGCAGTTGGATCAGCCGCTTCTCTGGGATACGTTTCAATTCTTCTACCATAGGAGCAAAGCGTCGGTTAAAACCGACCATCAAGATCACTTGGTTCTTATCAGCCAATTCTTGCAATTCACGCACTTCGTTTAGATGGACACTCAACGGTTTGTCAATATAAACATGGATACCATTTTCCAGACATCTTTTTGCTAGCTCATAATGTACTTTTGTTGCTGCGTGGATCATGCATGCTTCGATTTTTTCTTCTAAGAGCTCATCGATCGTTTCATATAGATGTTGGAACCCATATTCTTTTTGGATTCTTTCTTTTGTTTCTTTATTTCGTGTTGCAAAATAAAAATCAACTGTTCCTTGTTTTTTCGCATAAGTTGGTAAATATGCTTTTTCTGCAATATTCCCTACACCGATTACACCAATCTTCATCGACTTTCCTCCTGGATCATTTAGTTACTTTCATCTTACACCATTTTTTACTAAAATGAGGTACAATAGTATCGCAAAGGTAAGGAATTTAATTCGAAGGAGTGTGCTTTTATTGAAATTTATCTCTTGGAACGTGAACGGGCTTCGTGCCATCGTAAATAAAAATTTTTTAGAAGTTTTTCATGAGTTAGACGCCGATTTTTTCTGTTTGCAGGAAACAAAGCTCCAAGCAGGACAGATCGATTTAGATCTTCCTGGTTATTATCAATATTGGAATTATGCAGAACGAAAAGGCTATTCTGGTACAGCCATTTTTGCTAAAGAACCTGCATTGAATGCCACTTACGGAATGGGTATCGATATCCACGACACAGAAGGCCGTCTGATCACTTTGGAATATTCCGATTTCTTTCTTGTAACTTGTTATACGCCAAATTCTCAAAGTGAATTGAAACGTTTAGATTACCGATTAGAATGGGAAGAAGCCTTTTATAATTATTTGGAAAATCTAAAGAAACAAAAACCAGTCATCGTTTGCGGGGATCTAAACGTCGCGCATCAAACGATCGATTTGAAAAACTGGAAAACGAATCAAAAAAATGCTGGATTCACTCCAGAAGAAAGAGCGGCTCTTTCTCGACTGTTGGATAACGGGTTTATCGATACATTTCGTTATTTTTATCCAACTCAAGAAGGTGTTTACTCTTGGTGGAATTACCGATTCAATTCAAGAAAAAACAATGCTGGTTGGCGGATCGATTACTTTTTGACGAGCAAAGATTTAGCGCCAAGACTGGCTGATGCAAAGATCCATACGGACATTATGGGCAGTGACCATTGTCCAGTAGAATTAGATTTGAAATAAAGAGGTTGTGAAAAAGCTGTTTAGTTTCGAGTATGAAGAAAAATTTTGTGAAAATGGCTTTCCACATTTTTGCATAAATTTGGCTTAATACCGAGAAACTGGCTTTTGAACACCGTTTACCAAGAGGTTGTGAAATCAGCGTTTGACCTGAGTATTAGAGAAAGAAAACGGCAAAATAGTTCCTCATATTTTGCCGTTTGTTGAGCTAATACCGAAGGTCAGCTGATTGAACACCGTTTACCATGAGGTTGTGAGCCTGCCGTTTCACACTGAGGCACAAGGAGCAATTTCAAAAAACAGCTTCTCATGTTTTATGGATATTGTGACTTGTGACCGAGGAGTTGGCAGGAGAACACCGTTTATCAAGAGGTTGTGAAATCAATGTCCTGACCTGAGTATTAGAGAAAGAAAACGGCAAAATAGTTCCTCATATTTGCCGTTTTCTGGCTGATACCGAGAAGTCATGATCCTCTCGTCTAACTCCGAGTCGCAAGGAATGAGTTCAAAAAATAGCTTTTCTCTACAAAAACTACATAAAAAATCCTATGTTTTTTGTTAAAACTATTTGTTTTTTTCAAAAGTATGTTACAGTAATTTCCCAAGGAGGTTTTACAGAAATGAATTTTGTTGCCATGGATTTTGAAACTGCCAATCATCAGCCTTATAGCGCTTGTTCTCTTGCGTTAGTCATGGTAAAAAACAGCCAAATCGTCGATGAATTCTATACATTGATACAGCCTGAAACTCCTTTTTTCTGGCGAAATGTCCAAATTCACGGAATCCATCAAGAAGACGTACGCAATGCACCGAAATTTCCAGAAGTCTGGCAAACTATCCAGCCATATTTTCAAAAAAATCGTTTAGTCGTTGCACATAATGCTGCTTTTGATACAAAGGTCTTAGCAGGTTGTTTAGATTATTACCATCTCGAACAGCCTAATTATCTTTCTTTATGTACAGTGAAAAGCAGTCGTCGCTTGTTTCCTGAATTTCCAAATCATCGATTGAACACTGTGTGCGAAAATTTGAACATCCAATTAGATCATCATCATGATGCATTGGAAGATAGTCGTGCGTGTGCGGAAATCCTGCTTTATCAAGAAAAAAAATTCGGGACAGATCCATTGAAAAAACTCGTGACTATAAAGTAAAATAATCATTTACTTATGAAACGCACAAAGAGGTTGTGAAATCAGCGTTTTGACCTGAGT
>NZ_KV815559.1:11820-45016 GCF_001814285.1 Enterococcus sp. HMSC076E04
AGCCTGCCGTTCAGCTCCGAGTCACAAGGAGCAAGTTCAAAAAACAGCTTCTCATGTTTGATGAATGTTGTGGCTTGTGACCGAGGAGTTGGCAGGAGAACACCGTTTAAGGAAGAGGTTGTGAAAAAGCTGTGCTGCATCAAGTAATAAGAACAGCCAAACAAAAATAGCTCCTCCTATTTTTCGTTTGGTTGGGCTTATTACCGCAGATGCAAGCTTTTGAACACCGTTTATCCAAAAAAATGGACTGCGACACGACTTTTGTCACAGTCCATTCGTGCGTTTTTCTGCCTTCCCAAAAGGTTGACAGTTTCTTAACTCTTTTCTTATTTTTTCTATTCAATCAAATAACTCATTTTATATACATCTAAAAATTCACCTAAATCTGTTCTTGCCCCTCTAGGCATGACCGCTTCGATTTGGAAACCCATTTTCTGGTAAAGGTGTACGGCTCTTTCATTACGAACTTGAACATCCAGCTCCAATCGAAAAAGTACACCCATTTCCTTCGCCCAATTGATGATTTCTTCTAGCATAAGAGTACCTAGTCCCATTCCCCAATATTCCTGCAGGATACTGATACCGACTTCTCCCACGTGAGATAAACGAAATTGACTGTCTGCTTTGACTGATGCTGTTCCAACAATCGTCCCCTCATTGAGAGCAAGCAGCAATAAATTATTGTTGCTTTCGTACATATAACCCAACTCTTCTGATAAAGTTTCTGGGGGTAAAAGAAGTTCAGCTTCATCTAAAGCTAAAAATTCTGTCTCGCTATTGACTTGTTCCATCATCGAAAGAATATCTTTTGCATCATCTGGCACTGCTTCCCGCAAGATGATTCCAATTTCTTCACTCATGGTTTTCAACCCATTTTTCTAGGATTCGCTGTTTGAATGTTTCACTTTGTTCACCATATGAGACTAATTTCACATAACGCTTTTCTAAATCTGTATCACTTTTTTCTAAAATCAGTTCCAAATAATCTTCTGGCAGTGCTTCTTCTAATAGATTTCCCCATTCGACAACGGAAAGTCCATCTCCTTCAAAATATTCATCTAACCCTAAGTCAGCTCCGCTAGCTGCTACCCGATAAATATCCATGTGATACAACGGAATCCTGCCTTGATTATATTCTCTAATAATCGTGTATGTCGGACTTTTGATCATTTGCGTTATTCCCAGTCCTTGGGCGATACCTTTCGTCAATGTTGTTTTACCCGCACCTAGATCACCAGTCAATATCAGATTATCACCTGGCATGGCGGAATGACCAATTGCCTCTGCAAATTGTTCTGTCATTGTTAATCCTGATAGTTCGATCATTTTTCATCTTCTCCCGCTCTTCTTTCTTTTTGCCAGTATATCGCGTAATGAAGTTTTTTTAAAGAAAAAAACGAACTAGTCAAGAACAGCAGCTGCCGTTTTTGGACTAGTCCGTGTGTATTTGTTAATCAATCAATGTTTGTGCTGCTGTGATAATCGATAATTTATATACGTCTTCTTCATTTGCTCCACGAGACAAATCAGAAACCGGTTTGTTCAAACCTTGCAAGATTGGTCCGATTGCTTCAAAGTTACCGAAACGTTGAGCAATTTTATAACCAATATTTCCTGATTGCAATTCTGGAAATACAAAGACTGTTGCTTGACCAGCTACTTCTGAATCTGGCGCTTTCAGTTGTGCAACTGAAGGAACATAAGAAGCATCAAATTGCAATTCGCCGTCGATCAAATATTGCGGTGCTAGTTTTTTAGCGATTTTAGTGGCTTCAACTACTTTGTCTACTTCTGGCGATTTCGCTGAACCTTTTGTCGAGAAGCTCATCATCGCCACTTTTGGTTCGATATCGAACAGTTCAGCTGTTTTTGCAGAATCTACAGCGATTTCTGCCAATTCTTGTGCAGTTGGATTCACATTGATTGCACAATCAGAAAAGACGTATTTTTCTTGGTCTCTTCCACGTACCATGATCATCGCACCACTTGTCCGACTGACACCAGGTTTTGTTTTGATGATTTGAAGTGCTGGACGAACAGTGTCACCAGTCGAATGGATTGCTCCAGAGACCATGCCGTCTGCAACACCCATATACGTAAGCATCGTGCCAAAGTAATTCACATCTTTTAAAATCTTTTCTGCTTGTTCTTTGGATGCCTTTCCATTTCTACGTTCGACAAAAGCATCTACCATTTCATCCCACTTATCGTAAGTATCAGGACTAATGATCGTAAAGCTAGATGTTTTGATTCCTCTGGCATGTGCTGCATTTCTTATTTCTTCTTCGTTTCCTACTAAAATGGGTTCCACCAGTTCTTCTGCTTTCAACCGGGCAGCTGCACCTAAAATTCGAGCATCAGTAGCTTCCGGGAAAACGATTTTGATCCCACGGCGAACAATCTTAAATCTTAAACTATCAAACAATTCCACAAGATGACCTCCAGACGTTTTTATATGTATTATCATACACTATTCCATAAAAAAAGAACAGTTTATTTTATCTGTATCAGTCAAAAATGCCGGAAAAATGAAGTTTTTCACATATATGGCAAACTGCGCTATAACAGGAAAGCGCTGTTTTATTACACTGTTTCAGGCAGCTGCCAATCAATCGGTTCTTCTCCTAACGCAAGGAGTGCATCATTCGTTTTCGAGAAGGGTTTGGAACCGAAAAAGCCACGGCTTGCAGATAGCGGACTGGGATGTGGAGATGTAATGATGATATGACGGCTCTTATCAATCATTTTGATTTTTTCTTGCGCCGGTTTTCCCCACAAGATAAACACGATTGGTTTTTCTCGTTCATTTAATTTTTCAATGATCGTGTCTGTTAATCTTTCCCAACCTTTCCCGCGATGTGAATAAGCTTGCCCTTCCCGAACAGTAAGAACAGTGTTGAGTAAAAGGACTCCCTGTTTAGCCCATGATACTAGGTTTCCATGTTGAACAGGTACGATACCAAGATCATCATGAAGCTCCTTGTAGATATTTCTTAAAGATGGCGGGATCTTCACGCCGGGCTGCACAGAAAAAGATAATCCATGAGCTTGGTTTTCTCCATGATAAGGATCTTGTCCTAAGATCACTACTTTGACTTCTTCATAAGGAGTCAATTCCAACGCTTCATAGATATGATACATATCTGGATGGATCTTTTGGGTCGCATATTCTTTCTTTAAAAATTCTCTTAGATGCAGATAATAATCTTTTGAAAATTCTGAGGACAAAACTTCTTGCCAACTGTTATGAATGATTTCTTTCAAAACCTCCACCTCCTAATAAAAAGAATAACTCACATTTTCTTCAATCACAAGGGACAATCTTCCCCCTCAGCACTTGATTAATATGGTAAACTAGGAACAAGAAGCAGAAAGGAACGATAATCATTATGATCAAATTAATTGCATCAGATATGGATGGCACATTATTAGATGCCCATATGAGTGTTTCTCCTGAAAATGCCGAAGCAATACGTTTTGCAAACGATGCCGGTGTTGAGTTCATGGTCGCTACTGGACGAAACTATCAAGAAGCTCGCGCCGCTTTGGATGAAGTAGGAATCGATTGTGCGATGATCACTTTGAACGGGGCACAAGTATTTGATAAAGAAGGAAATTCCTTGTTTACCGTATCCATCCCAAATAATCAAGCAACCTCTGTTTTGGATATTTTAGACGCTAACGGTATTTACTATGAAGTAGCAACCAACGATGGTCTTTATTCTGAAAATCAAGCGAAGCGGATCGAAAGCTTTGCTTCCATGGTCGCTACCCATTTACCTCACCTTACGTATAAAATGGCGATTGCCATGGCCTCAGCTAAGCTGGAGTTATTGCACATCACATATGTGGACAGTATTCGTACCATTTTAGAAGAAAAGAATCTGGAAGTCTTGAAAATCATCTGTTTTCATACAGAAGGACCTGCTGTGTTAGGACCAGTTGGTAAGCAGATTTCTCTTTTAGGCGATTTAGCTGTCACTTCTTCTGGTCAAAACAATATTGAAGTGAACCATAAAAACGCTCAAAAAGGGATTGCCGTTGCCCATGTCGCACATGAGCGTGGCATTTCTTTAGAAGAAGTCATGACGATTGGTGACAATTTCAATGATGTCAGCATGCTGCAAGTGGCGGGAGTCAGTTTTGCAATGGGAAATGCAGAAATCGAAGTAAAAGATTATGCCAAATATACAACGGACACGAACCTTGAATCTGGCGTAGGAAAAGCCATATTGCGCGCGATTGCAGAAGACTTATAGTTTTATCTAGAAAAGAGGGATATAGATGTCAGAATTTTTCATTCAGGAAAAACAGCTTGGACGTGCAACTCGGACAATCGTCAAAAACGAAAAAGGGCATTCCCTGTTTTTGATGGTTGGTCGCTGGGGAACAAAGGGCGATGCGTTGTCTCTTTATGCCATGAATGGCGATCTTGTTGCCCACATCAAGCAAATAAGCCTGACATTCGGTACGCGTTTTGAACTGTATAAGGAGTTCGAAAAAGTGGGAACCATGCAGAAAATATTCAATTGGCCCGGTGATTTTTATTATATTCGTAGGCTTCACTGGACAGTCCAAGGTGATATCTATAATCATCAATATCAAATCCATCATTTCAATCAACAAATCATGAAGATGGATAAAGCTACGCTTTTTTCAGGAGATTACTATGTACTGGATATCTCAAATGATGAAGATGCTCCTGTTTGTATTTGTATTGCTGCGGTTTTAGATTACTGGCTTTACCGTAAAGACAAAAGTCGCGATAAGCCTGTTTCTTATCGGCTTGACTTAAGTTAAAAAGATGTACCTGAAATGCGTATTTCCGCATTTCAGGTACATCTTTTTAGATATTCTTTTGCATATGATCATAAAGATGACCACTGATCATCCGCTGACCGACCACTTTGAAGCCATGGCGTTCGTATAATTTTTTAGCCTTTGGATTTTTTTCATCCACACTTAGTCCGATGACGGAGCGATTCGCTTTCTTCGCCAATTTAGGTAATGCTTCTAATAATCGTGAACCGATGCCTTGCCCTCTAAAATCTTCTGATACACTGATAGAGTCCAAATACCATTCATTGGGAAACGTTTCTTTATCAATGAACAAACGTGTAGACGCATCTAACTGATATTTTTCTAAGATAGGTACCAGTGGCTGATCGATGATTGCTTCTTCTTCATCTGTATAACCGTAAGCAACTCCTGCAACTTTACCGTCTATTTCTTCTACGATACCTCGTGAATAACTGTAGCGATAATTAGGATCAGTGATTGCTTCTTCTAAAATCTCTAAAGTTTTTTGTTCCCCTGTCTGCTTCAAAAATGGCAATTCCATGTCTTTTAGAATCACTAAGATCAATGGGGCGATTTCTGGAGCATCTTCTTTTCTCGCAAAACGAATCATAGTTTCCTCTCCTTTTCTCCATTCTAACATGCAGAAAAAGAAATCGCAAAATCGTTATTTTAAAAAATCTTCTATCTTTTCAGTAATGAAATAACCATGAGTAACGATTCTTGCCGCTTCAGTTCGGCAATAAGGGCAGACGATTGGCATCTCTTTATCATTATGTTCGACTACATTATTGACTTCTTCGTATGCAAATTTTTTTCCGCAATTAGGGCATTTCATTTTTTCCATGTTATCTCAACTTCCTTTCATCTTTACCCTCTTAGCTTACTCTTATATTGAAAAAAAGAGAAGCGATAGCCTTTTTCTATGCAGATATCCATACCTGTTGAGTCTGTTTTCCATCAATTAATTGGACTTGATAATACGGACGTTCATCTTTAACTACAATTGCCCACTCTTTCACTTTTGCTTTTTTCCCGTAGCAGCTGACTGCTTCCTTCATCGCTGCTTGCGGTTGCTTGAACTCTTCCGTTTTTTCTATGTCAAATAGAGGTTCTGCTGTTTTTTCTGTATGATTCCTTACAGTTGCTTTCCCAGTGGACGGATTGACTGCTATGACTTGTCCTTCACAAAAAAACTGGTATTCATATGTTGCATTCGTAGGATTATCCAATTCTTTTTCCACTGCAAAATGGATAGAAGATATATTATGTTTTTTTGTTTCTTTTTTAGCGATTGCTGCTGCTTCGTTCAATGAGATCCGATATTCTTGATCACTAATATCATCCAAGTGAAAAGCGGCGCTGAGCAATCCTGTCATACCGGTAAACAATATTACGATGAGGGCAGCAGCACCAAACATCATTTTTTTCATTCTTCATTCTCCTGTTTCTTTTTTTAAAGAATATCAAGAAATGAACGAACGAAAAATCGAATGAAACGAAAAAAAAGTGACAATTTTGTTATCTTTATTCGTGTAGTTCTAACGGCAACCCGTCTGGATCAAAGAAAAACGTCATTTTTTTACCTGTAAACGTATCTTCTCTTACCGGTTCAGATTCGATCCCTAGGGAATGCAATTCTGCAATCGTTTCTTCGATATCGTCTACTTTGAAAGCAAGATGACGCAAGCCACAAGCTTCTGGATAGTTTGGTCGTTGTGGTGCATTGGCAATTCCAAAAATCTCCAATTCGGCACTTCCTAGTTTCAGATCTAATTTATAGTCATCTCGTTCTTTGCGGTAGTTTTCTCTGATTACTTCAAATCCTAATTTATTAACATAAAAATCACGTGATTTCTGATAATCTGAAACAATGATGGCTACATGATGGATCGTTGTAAGGTTCATATGAGCGCTCCTATTCTTCGTTTAAATTCGTATCTACCTTATTCTCCAGCTCTATTGTAAATGTGTCAGCTTGAAAAAAATAGCTGTTTTTTCTTTTTATAAGAAAAAAGGCAAAAAAAAAACAGAAAGTAGGTCCTCCAAGACACTCTTCCTGTTCCCAATATAATAAATGAAAGTAAGAAATTATATTTTCAAGAAAACAAACAGAAAATTATCATAACACAAATTATTTATAATTGAAAGACTAGTTTTTTTTCAAGAAAAGCATACAATAGATTGTGTTAGTAAATACAGAACACACTACATTTAGTGTCTTAAGGAGTCCTCATACATGAAGTCATATTTTCAGTTTTTAGCTCATCAGCTAAAAGGCTGGCCGCAACAAAATTATTATCTTTTCTTTTTCAGTCTTGGCTGTCAGGTCATGACTCTTGTCAATAGTCCCATCACTTGGCTGTCCGTTATCACATTTATCGGTACCACGCTTGGTGTATTGTGTATTTTATCCATCAATGCGGCAAAATCAGTCAACGGTATTTTAGGTATTTTGTCTGCGATTTGTTTTATTATCGTTGGATTTTCAGCAAAGAACTATTTAAGTATCGGTGAACAGATTGCTTATATGATTACATTGGATATCCCCGTATTGTTAAGTAAAGAATGGAATCATAATATGGCTTCAAAAATCCGAAAATTCACTGGAAAAAGCTGGTTTATCGCAATCATCAGTACTTTCCTTGTCTATCTTGTTTCAGGATTCCTGATTGGTCGTTATACAGATGATCCTCGCCCATGGGTAGATGCCATTGCTTTTTCCATTAGCTTGACTGCTGGCATCATCAGTTTCTTGCGTTATAATAACCAATATTACTGGTGGTTAGCTTCAGGGCTTGCACAAATGGTCCTTTGGTATATTTCATTTACGCATGGATCTGCAAGTTTGGCGATGTTCGTGAACAGCTCTGTTTACTTGCTGAATGATGTCCTTGCATTTACCGTTTCTCCTTGGTATAATCAAAAAGAACGTGAACGTATGCAAAAAATGGAAGAAGAATACTACAACGCACAACAACACGCATAAAAAATAGGCTTTCTCTCTATTTTTAGAGAGAAAGCCTATTTTTTATAGTAATTCCTTCAGATACTTTCTTGCCTCATCATTGAAACGCAGTGATTCTTCTAACTTCTGATAATATTCTAACGCTTGTTTTTGCGCTTCAGTAAAACGATAATGTTTTCCTTTCCATTTGTCGATCGTCTCTTGTACATTCCCAGAATGGATCTCCTTCACCACTAGCTGCCATTTTTCTTTTGAGACTGTGTACTCTTTCTTATCAGCAGATTGTACGGCTTCTCGTTCTTTACGCAATACTTTTAAAAAACCATTTCTGACTATCCGAGGAATGCTGTCGAAGAATCCTTCCGTAAAACCATAGCGACAATATTGCTTCCAAATAAATAGATAGATTTTTGGTTGGATGAACCGTTGTTTTTTCGCAAAATATTCCATCTGAGCAATGACTTCTGGTGTTCGCTGACGTTTTGTCTTTCTCAATGCGGAAATAAACGTTTCAAAATAAGCATTAGGATGTGCTGGCACTTCTTCGTAAACGATGGATTGCCAATCTTTACGTAAAAATGTGCGATAGTTGTTCAAGAATTCTTCTACATCCTTTACTAATTCTTCTGCAAAGTCGTCAAACAGTTCTTTCTTTATCTGTCGCTTTTTTGGCTGCCCGTTGATGTGTTCACTGATTTTCTTGATTTCATTTTCCAATGCTTGATAATCCGCTATGTAAATCGGCATTTCCGCTTGGCGAAATTCTGCGAGACGCTGTGCTAATTTTATATCCGGTAAATACGGCTGTTTCATCCGTCGATTTTGGTACAGGACAAAACAGTATTTTTGCCATAGTTCTTCAGGAAAATCGATATTCTTTTGCTTAAGCCATAATAATTCATCTAAGGCCAGATCGACTTTTGTCATTCCATGATGGATCGAAGCTGCTACTGTCGGAGAAACATGCAGGTGATCGGCAAAGTGGTTGATACCTAGCTTTAGGGTCTTGCCGGTTTTTGGCGATTTGACGATATATTGCACTTTTAATTCTCTCCCACATTCGCAATACAATTTTTGCTGGCTTCGTTTTGTTCGAAAAAACGGATTGATCTTGAAGTCAGAAAACACCCAATCTGTTGCGGCCAAATAATGTTCTTCCATAAAACGAGAGCTGATTAGATATCGGCGGTGCTTATCGACTAGTTCCCGCTGTTTTTTTGTTAATTTTGCATAGATCTCCCAACGTTGACTGCTTGTGTATTGTTTAGAGATCTTAATAGGATAGCTTTTGTTGATTTCTTTTGGAAACCATTCTTCAAAGATGGATTGCCATTCTTCCACGGCTATTTCTTTCCTTTCTAATTACAAAAAGCTGGCTACTAACATAACGATAGCAACCAGCCAGTGTTTCTTGCTAAATTAGTGAGTTGTTCCGGCATTCCCGGAAATATCTTCTTTATTTTCTACTGCTGCTTCAACTGCATAAGTCAAAGAAGAAGCAATGTCTTCCAGAGACATAGAAGGTGTACCCACTGGACGATCGATCACTTGATCTGGTGAGAATGGTACGTGGATGAACCCACCGCGAATTGCAGGGAATTGCGTTTCGATCAAATGAAGCAAACGATACATGATATCGTTGCAGACAAATGTTCCTGCTGTATAAGAGATGTACGCTGGTAGACCATGATCTTGTACATTTTTTGTCATTGCTTTGATTGGCAATGAAGTAAAGTAAGCGGCTGGACCGTTTTCTTCTAAAGCCGTATCGAATGGCTGATTTCCTTCATTATCAGGAATTCTTGCTTCTGCTAGATTGATTGCGACACGTTCGAACGAGACTGCTGACCGTCCGCCTGCTTGTCCGACACAGATCACGACATCTGGTTGGTGCTGTTGGATGGCTTCTTTGACTACTTGACTGCTTTTTTCGAATACGGTCGGTACTTCCACTTTGATGATTTCAGCACCGCTGATTTCATCTGGCATTTTCTTTACTGCTTCATAGGCTGGATTCACTTTGTCCCCACCAAATGGATCAAAACCTGTCACTAGTACTTTCATCTGTTGTTCCTCCGTCCGATTGATTTAACATATGGTTATCTTTTATCTTACCATTTTCCTTGAACAGCGTAAATAAAGGAAAGAAGAGTTTAAATAACATAACAGAGCAAACTTAATATATTCTTATAAAAGAAATAGCGTTCCACTACTTTGAAAGCGGATTATTTTACTATAAAATAAAGATTGTCTGATGAAATAACACCTATACCATTTATCGAATAAAGGAAGTAAGAAATGAAAAAATAACATTAGTTTGCAAAATAGGACTTCTTTTAGGAAGTACCGTCACTAGCATGGTGCAAGCAGAAGTACATGCTGACACAGTCACAGACTCAAAAAACGAAATACGGATAACCGAACAAATGCCTCGATCAGGCGGGGTCATTTTGGATGATAGCGGGAAAGTGATTGGCACGACAGATCCCTCTCTCATAATGGATGCCCCTTTAGAAAGCAGAGGATCTGTCCATATCCACCGCGGACATTGGACATACGGGACGCATAGTTGGCCGAGAGTAGCATGGGGAACCAAACAAGCTTGGTCAAATTTTAATCATTATGATTACTATGCACGAGCAGTGGTAGGAACTAAGTCAAGTACTGTTTTCGCTCCGGCAAATCGCTATGCCTATGCTACTGCAACAGGTAACAGCAAATACACTGGCTTAGCGTATTACGGCTGGTGATTAGCCACTTCTAAGTAACCACACCGATGTTTTCATCAGACGTCATTAAAAAGTTGCTACCTATTTTAACAGTAAAGGATCACATTTCATGAACAATAAACTTATTCGGTTGAATTTATTTGTCTTTTTTTCTATCCTTTCATTTATGATTTTCTTTTATATCCGAGAAACGACACAAGAAAGGATCATCGCCGACAGCTATTCACTTCCTGAACAATACCAATCGTTCGATCTACCTCGAACGATCCAAGACGATCGACAAAATTTTTCGAGAAACCTGTCCATTTTGCTCGAAACGGCAGAAGAAGAACAGTTGAACGTACTTTTTCGTGAAACAAATTTCACACCCAAAATCACGAACGGAAAGCCTGACCCAAGTGTTGATTTAGTCGTGATCGACTATTTTTCCAATGAGCCTGATTTGAGAACGCTGCTGAATCATCCTTCAGCCAAACACCTCTCAACCCAACACTATACGATCAATTATGCTTCATTCAACAATCATCCATTGATAGAGCTGCCTTCCTTTAAAGAAGCGACGAAATTTGTAGAGAGTCAAAATACAGAGCAGGTATCCGCGTTCATCGAAAGCTTGACGACTAAGTATAATGAACTCTATCAACCTTCATTCACGGTGCAGGATTTTCAATATACAGATTATCCAGAAACCATCATATTGCTTGATCATCGCCCTGTGAGAAACCTGATTGTTATCAGTCTGATCTTCTTTCTGTTATTCACCGCTCTATGGCTATTCGACAATGCAAGGAAGTTGTCGATCCTACGATTGAACGGACTCTCTTGCGCGACGATCTTGTATAAAGTACTGATAAAACATCTACTTTTCCTGTTCGGATCGTGTTGTTTGGTCCAGCTAATTTTTGATCCATCGATCTTCCTTTTGAACATGTTCCACCAATTCGCTTTTTTTACCGTATCTATCATTAGTTTGCTAGGTGTCGTTTATTTCTTATGCACCACTTCTTTTGTGGAGAATCTAAATAGGAAATCGTATGCCAGAACTTTTATTTTTTCACTTTATTTCTTCAAGACCATCGCCTTCGTCTGGTGCTTGGCAAGCGTCCTTACACTTGTAGAGCTGGTCAATCTGTCGCTTCTTCCTTCTACGTATCCGGATGAATTTTCTGAGTATGCAGTATTTTATAATACCTATTCAGGGAAAAACAACCATGAAGTCATCAGTATCGAAAACAATGTATTAAGCGCCCAACAAGACCGCTTGTATCAATATCTAGAAGAAAACGGGATGCTACTGATTGGTACAGTCAGTTACTTTATGGAAGAAAAAGAAATCAACCGCAAAATTTGTGTAAATGTCAATTATTTGCAAAAATACCCGATCATCAGCGTAACTGGACAAAAAATAGCGATCTCTCCCGAGGAAACACAACGTGTCTTTCTAGTACCGGAAAGATTGGAGAACCAGTTCCAAGAAATCAAAGAACATTATTTGCATGGCTACTTTCTGGATGAATCACAAGCTGATTTTTATCTCATCCGGTCCAAACAAGAAATCCATACATTCCATCCAGATGAAGAAATCATTCACTATCCGAATGTCATCGAAGTCCAAACAAGAAATAACAGCGCGGGGAACCTCCGGCAAATCATTACTGGTGGTGGATATTTCGACCCAGTCAAAGT
Organism: Enterococcus sp. HMSC076E04; assembly: GCF_001814285.1. Classification (NCBI taxonomy): domain Bacteria; kingdom Bacillati; phylum Bacillota; class Bacilli; order Lactobacillales; family Enterococcaceae; genus Enterococcus; species Enterococcus sp. HMSC076E04. The sequence continues at coordinate 24,001 of NZ_KV815559.1, forward strand.
TCCTATCACTCAATCGGTCGAGAAAACATTCGAACCGATCAAAAAGGTACTGGAAGAAAATTATTTATTGGACAACTACCCAGTCCTCACTCCGCTTTCAGAAATCAAAAAAGTAGATTTACAAAGAGGTCTTGGCGGAATCAAACAACGTAGCCTGGAAATTCTCTTCGCTCTTTATCTTTTGATCACGATGATTGCTTATCTCGTGCTGATCTCTTTGAAGATCAAAAAGCAGAAATATACGATTTGGCGATTGAATGGTATTTCCATGATCAAAACTTATCGTATGATTTTCTTGCCGTTTTTCATACAATATGGTGCATTGGTTTTATATACGACTTTCATGGATGCGCCTTTTGCTTGGCTCCAAAGTCTGATTCTTTTTTCTATCTTAGAGATAGGAATGATTTTCTTCACCTTGCACCGTTTGGAAAGAAAAGAAAAAGCAACTATATTAAAAGGAGAATGATAGTCTGATGTCTCTCATCCAATTAGATCATGTAACGAAAACCTACAAACAAAAACTTGTCCTGGATGCTGTCTCCTTGTCGATCGATCAAGGAGAATTTTGGACGATCCACGGAAAAAGCGGTGCAGGAAAATCCACCCTATTGAATCTTTTGGGACTCATTGATTCATTCGATGAAGGAACGGTCTCGCTCTTTGGAAAAAATGCGCCGAAAATCAACAGCAAAGCAGCTCTTTTACTACGGAGAAATAAAATCTCCTATCTTTTCCAAAATCATGGATTGATTGAAGATGAAACGATCATGGACAATTTAAACATCCCCTTCATCTATCGAAAGACCAGACGAAGAGAAAAAATCAAGCTGCAGCAAGAAGCTCTTGCCAAGGTTTCCTTAGACTATCCATTGAAAACAAAAGTTTATCGTCTTTCTGGCGGAGAAAAGCAACGCCTAGCTTTTGCCAAACTCCTACTAGAAGACAAAGAACTGATCCTAGCAGATGAACCCACTGGCTCTTTAGATAGCGAGAACCGTAACCATATCTTGGATCTGCTATTCCAACAGCATCGCGCGGGGAAAACAGTCATCGTTGTGACCCATGATCCTTATATCATCGAAAAAAGTCCACGCTCTTTTTCAATTGATTCTTGGCAGGAAACTAAAAAAAGAGGTTGTGAAATCAGCGCCCTGACCTGAGTATTAGAGAAACAAAAAGGGGATGTGACTAGTGTCACACCTCCTTTTCTGAATAAATGGTGTTCCAGAAGTAGCTTCTTCGAAAATAAGCCGAAATTTCCAAAAAAATTTGAGAAGCCATTTTCGTCAATTCCTTCTTATTTCTTGAAGCTGACCACTTCTGTCCCAACCTCTTTTTTTATTTAAATAAAATCATGTAAGCAATTTGGAAAACAAGCATGAACAAAGCAATGAAAAGTTGATTTTTGATCACACCGTATTTATCTTTCATTTCTAACATCGCCACTGGCACGATATTGAAGTTAGCAGCCATTGGTGTCAGCAAGGTTCCGCAAAAACCGCAAGTCAACGCGACCATTCCTATTAATGCTGGATTCGCTCCATGGCTAAATACGAATGGTGCACCAATACCAACCGTCATCACGGTGATAGCCGCAAATGCATTCCCCATGATTACCGTAAATATCACCATGCCAAGAGCGTAAATGATGATACCGATGTTCACATTTCCTTCTGGAACGATCGTACCTACGGCATTGGAAATCACTGTCCCAACTCCGGCACTTGTAAATACCGCACCAAGAGAAGCTAAAAGCATTGGCAACATACTTAACGGCCCTACTGTGCCCAGCATATCTGCTGCGTCATCTAAAAATGTGCTTGGGCGATTATCTCGAGAAAAGAACATCAAGATCAGCATGGCCGCAAAAACACCGACACCCACGCCGACTAAAGCACCTAAATTGGTGAATAAAGCAAACAAAATCGCAAAGACACCGATACTCAAAGCTGGAATAAATATTTTCATTCCTAGTTTGTCTGACATTTTTTCCATATATGCTTTTGATGGAAGCCGACTTTCTCCTTTGCTGACTCTCTTAGCAATCGCCGGTATGGTCATCGCAAAGATCAAGCCGCCGTTCACGATTGCCGGAAGCCATCTTCCTCCTGCAATAACTACCCCTAAAACCGTCCAGAAAAAGGCTGAGCCGTAACGATGAGGATTGGTTTGATCTGTTAAGTTTCTTACTCCAGTGTAAATCAACACAAGTCCCATCACGATATAAAGAATCTCCAATAATTTATCGCCTAACAAAATATCAGGATTTGTAAAAAAGTCCATCTTATTGCCCCTTTCCTGAATAATATTTCTTCGCTAGCTTCTTTTCTTTAAGATAGAAGTAGACACTTGCAACGACTAAGGCTGTGATGGCCACTGGAACTTCCACTAAAGCAAGCTGTCCCAATGTTACGTCATATCCTAGATCTTTCAATGTGGATTGGACTAGCAATGCCCCTGCTCCTCCGATGAACAGTACTTGTCCAAAGAACCAGCAGACATTTTCCATAGCTGAAGCCATCCCTTTTAGTTCTTCTTCATGCTTCGGATGGACTTCTAACCCTTTTGATTCGATGGTCCCCAATGCCATAGGTAGAATGATCGGACGAACAAATCCAGCAACTCCACCAAAACTCACGTTAAAAGCTGCAAAGATCATTCGAAAGATCCCATAAATATCTACGATCATGCCAGCAGATACTTTCTTGAATCGCTTGATCAAGGAAGCCGCTGATTCTTTCAGACCATTTCTTTCAAGTGTTCCTGTCGCCAACATAATGATGATGAAAATCGCCATCCCACGATTGTTCACAAAACTTGTGCCTAAAAGTTCTAACATTCCTTGAATGCCAAGACCGCCAGTCAAAGCTGTCACAACTAAAGCAACCATTACGATCAATATCGAGTCTAATTTAAATGCGAACCCGAGAATAACGATCAATACGCCTAAAAGGCTAAGATAATTTTCCATGTATTTTCCTCCATAAAATGACAATATTTTTTTAATTATAATGCAAAACACATAAAAAATATAGCTGTTTTCTCACGAAATAGACACTATTTTTAAATATTTTTCGTTATTTTTTTATTATATAATTTACCTTACTTATTGTAAGATAAAGCTTTTTTCAATCTAATGCTTGATAATAAATAAAAATAAGGAACAGCTACCGTTTTTTTTAAATGATTTATAAATAACAGATTAGTTCTATGCTGTATCCGTCAATGCTTGATACACCTTACTAAGAAGAATCAGATTGCCGATATCTGGATAAGTGTGCTATACTACAGAAAAAGATATACGAACTGCCACCGGGTAGGATAAAGAGGATGATCATTCCATTAGGTCTTTGAAGGGATGATTTTCCTCTTTTTGTGTATTTTTTTATAGTTAAGGAGGAATGTAAGTATGGCATGGATGGAATTAATCATAGCAGGGCTTTTGGAAGTATTCTGGTCAACGATGATGAAATGGAGTGATGGTTTTTCCAAAGTCAATTATTCTTTCTACACAGTGATTGGCATGATTGCTAGTTTTTACTTTTTGTCAAAGGCAATCAAAAGTTTGCCGATGAGTCTCTCTTATCCTATTTGGACAGGGATTGGCGCAGTTGGTTCGGTCATTATTGGTGTGGTCTTGTTTCATGATAAGCTGAATCTTTCCACTTGGTTCTTTGTCGGGTTGCTGCTCATCAGCATCCTTGGCATCAAGATTACTAGCGGTCACTAGATACTTAGACAAGCAGACAAGGACTGATCAGAAAAAACGGGGCTTTTTATTTGATATTCCTCTTTCGATGAAAAAACAAGAAAATAAGACTAATGACCTAGCGACTTCTCTACTCATCAGGTGTATGCTTGTACTATCTATAGAAAAGGAGTGAATATTTTTGAAAAGTCTTTCGGTCCAAGAATTATCCAAGAACTTTGGTCACAAACAAGCCCTCAGCGATGTCAGTTTTAGCTTATCTCCTGGCAAAATCGTTGGATTAGTAGGTCCTAATGGCGCTGGAAAAACAACGATTATGAAAGCTATTTTAGGACTGATCCATTACTCGGAAGGAACGATCCGTATTGGTGAAAATGAGATTTCTCCCTCTAGTCATAAAGGATTAGAACAAGTAGGAGCATTGATCGAATATCCGGGTATCTATCCATTCTTAACAGGTTATGCTCATCTGAAGTTATTCTCTGAAACAAACGATGTATCTGCTATCGACACTATCGTGAATCAGCTCAAGATGGAAAAGTACATTCACAAAAAAGCGAAATCCTACTCGTTGGGAATGAAACAAAAATTGGGAATTGCTCTTGCCTTACTGAATCATCCGTCTATCGTTATTTTAGATGAGCCGATGAACGGTTTGGATCCACAAGCAACAAGAGATGTGCGAAAAATTATTACCGACTTGGCTACTCAGGGCACCTCTTTCTTGATCTCCAGTCACTTACTCAGCGAGCTTGAAAAAATGGTCGATGAGCTGATCCTGATCAATCAAGGAAAGATCATCAAACAATGTACAATGACTGAATTGAACCAAACAGCGCAAGATTTCATCGTTATCTCTACAACAAATGATCAAGCTGCTCGAACGATCTTGACAGACGCTGGATATCCCTTGGAAGATCCTGATAAAATCAAGCTTCTAAAAGAAAACGAAGAATTATTAGGAACTGTGATCCAGTTATTGTCTGCAGAAAATATCCATGTGACAGATGTCCAGCATCTGACGAATGATTTGGAATCTTCCCTATTGGAAATTCTGGATTCAGTAAAGGGGGAAGAAGAAAAATGACATTGCTTGTAAAACAAGAATTATTTAAATTGATCAAGAAAAAGTCATCTGCTGTTTTATCTGTTCTATTAGTCGCTTTGCTCATAGGAACAGCACTTCTAGCCAAAAAATACACGACGATCATTGATCCAGTTGAAATGACTGCTCAGCTTTTCAGTGCCACATCTTGGATCGTCTTTATCATGATTGCTGCTGCAAGTACGATCATTTCAATGGAATCACAATATGGTACATTGAAAAATCTCCTTTATCGAAAGTATTCTCGAGGAGAAATATTAGTAAGCAAATGGATCACATTAGTTATTTATTCTATTTATTTATACCTTTTAGCTATTATTATCACCGTGTTGATGAAACTGATCCTTTTCCCTTCGATTTCCTTTACGGAGAAGATTTCTACTGGTCAGACACTAATCCAAAGCTTGTGCACTTATACTTTGGGTAGTTATATCGGTTTATGGCTGATTTTAAGTTTAGTGTTGATGATTGCTTGTTTTATCAATAGTTCCGGTGCCTCCATCTCAGCAGGAATCGTCTTTTATTTTGCTTCATCAATCATATCTGGTATCCTCATCGCACTCATTCAAAAATGGGAGTGGATCAAATGGAATCCAATCAGTATGCTGAATCTGCAAAACCAAATTGGCAACGAAGAGATCATGAAGCAATTGACTCATCTTTCTACTAATCAAATGCTGTTTGGCAATTTAGCTTACATTGCTTTGTTCTTAGCATTGGGATACCTCGTATTCAAGCGAAAAAATGTATGATGGTTCATTAAAAAAAAGGTTGTGACAGAAGTGGTCAGTTTCAAGAAATTTCGGCTTATTTTTAGAAGAAGCTACTTCTTGAACACCCTTTATTCGGAAAAAGAAGCAGTGACACGAATGTTGTCACCGCTTCTTTTTTGAATAAACGACAGGCTTCACAGCCTCTCTTTATACTTCTATACGTGAAGCATCCCAGTGGCAAATAAAACCATTGCGATTACTCCGACCATCGTCACACCGATAAGTAAAATCTTATCTAAGTGGATATGTTGTACAGGTTCGTTTTGCTCTTTACGTGCTTTGAGGTAAAAATAAATGCCTGGTAAGAAAAGAACAAGAACAAGCATCACTTCATTAAAGGCTACGACTAGCATGGCCCATACTTGAAAAGCACTTGCTAAAAGCCCTACTAAAAATTGGACCCATTCTTTTCGCTGATAAGAAAGCTTCATTTGGTACAGTCCTAAGAAAAGCCACGTGAAGAAAATCGCTGCTGTACCAAGTGTATAAGCAAAGTTATACGCACTGTCAGTGAATAATAATGAAAGTAAAAAGACATTCGTACATAACGTCGTCAATACGATAGCATAAGTTGGTGCACCATTTTTGTTGAGTTTTCCCCATGCTTTAGGCAAAAGTCCGTCCTCAGCCATATTCCCCATTGTTTCAATCGGCAAGATCGTCCATGAGAGCCAAACCCCAACTAAAGAAATGATCAAACCACCGTTGATCACGACCGCCCCCCATTTACCAACCATCATTTCAAATACATATCCCATAGCAGGTTGCGCTTTGATCGTTTGCAGCTGATTCATCGTCATTGTGCCATATGGAAGCATGGAAACCAAGACGTAAATAATGATCAAACCGAATATCCCTAGAATCGTTGCTTTCCCAACATCCGATTGTTTTTTTGCTCGTGAGCCTACGACAGAAGCTCCTTCAATACCAACGAATACCCAGAGCATCACCATGATGCAGCTCAATACTTGACTAGAAAACGGGATCGGCTGCCCATTCGCATTCAATATGATATCGCTAGAAAAGTTATTAATGAATTGTTGGATCGAAAAGGTGCTGATAGCTACTACAATAAATAAAAATAATGGCACTAATTTACAAAACGTGACGATAGCATTGACAAAGCTAGCATTTTCAACTCCCCGATTCACTAGCCATGCATATCCCCATAAGAAGATCGTACTCATCACGATCGATGCCACATTTTGACCACCTTCGAATACGGGGAAGAAATAACCTAATGCACTCATTAACAATGTTGCGAACGCCACGTTTCCTAACCAGCATGTGAGCCAGTAACCCCAACCGCTGATAAAACCAGCGAAACGGCCAAAACCTTCTTCTGCGTAACTAAAGATCCCGCCTTTTAAATCTGGACGTTTTTTATTGATATTATTGATCGATAAGGAGAGCATCAACATTGCTGTTCCTACGAGTACCCAGCTGAAAATAGCTGGGCCGCCAGCCGATCCGGAGATGTCCGTCATAATACCAAATACGCCACCTCCAATCGCTGAACCAATCACTAAGGCAGCAAGTGGAATCAAACCAATTCCTTTTTTCTGTTGCTCTGTATCCATGTAAGCATCCTCCAAAGTAAAACCGCTTTTATAAAAAAGTATAACAAACCTTTTTTATTTTTACTTAATTAATAAAAACTTTAATAGAAATATAATTCTACCGACTTTTTTCTCATTATACAAGCAAAGCGCCTAGTCCCTTTCCAAATTACACCACCAAAAAACTTAAAAAGATGCTATACTAAAGGGAAAGAATTGGGGGATGATCCATGAACATTTTATATATATCGATTTCAGGAAATACGCGTGCTTTTGCCAAACATCTAGCAGAATATGCTGAAAAAATGCATGCAGAAGATCCTGTCAATCCTGAAGTTACTTTAAAAGAAATCCATGAAAATAGTGATTTTACGAAAGAAACAGAACCATTTTTTACTTTCGTTCCTACTTATTTAGACGGTGGGAATGGGTTAGACAACGGTGACACAGAAATCTTGACCGAAATGATGCGCGAATATCTGGAATACGAAGACAATCACAAACTTTGCCTTGGTGTAGTCGGTAGCGGTAATAAAAACTTCAACAATCAATATTGTCTGACAGCCAAACAATACGCACAAAGATTCGGCTTTCCTTTCTTGGCAGATTATGAATTACGGGGAACACCATCTGATGTGACACGCGTTTATCAAATTTTGGCAGAAAAAAATAAATAACACAAAAGAATAAGCTGGACACCTCGATACATTTTTTAGTGTTCAGCTTATTAAAATTTTTAGCTACTACTTGTATATTTTTTATTATTCTTTATTTTTATAGAAACGATCTCAATAAAAGCCCTATACATACACCCATAATAAAAACAATTACTAATTGCCATTTGTTTTTCATCATTAATTATCTCCGTCTAAATTTGTGCTGAAAAAGGTCTTCCATTACCTCAAAATATTCCACCATTAGCATAGCATACCGTCGATAAGTTAGAAGTAAATTTATTATTATACCATATTCTAGCAGCATTCATCGCATTTGCAATATGTTGTGATACTGGTGTTGCCCAGTCCTATAAATAATTATTCCATCAACAATATAGCCTACTACTATACCAGCTACAAATACGGTAACTTTACCTAAAATTCTTGGTTGAACTGTCTCATTCAACATATCAGCTGGAATATTATCATAATCAGTGTCAAAAACTGGACTTGTTATTGATAGAGTACTGATTCCTTCTTTTTCATTACTTGATATTTCTGATGCATTGACTGTGACTGTTTGGCTAAAAATGGTTACTGGGGACAATATAACTGGCATGATAGTGACTAGACATAGGAAAAAATTTTTTTCATACAGCTATCTCCTAATTATTTTTATTTTGACACATCTATAATTTTACCCTAAAAGGAAGCGTTAACTTGAACTACATTTTCTAAAAAATAAAAAAACTGGAACAAATAAAAAAAGGGCTGCGACAAAAAAGTGTCACAATCCCTTTTTCCGAATAAACGTTTTTTCCAGAAGTATCTTATTAAGCTTTGACATCCATCACAGGTGCTTTTGCTTTCGCTTTACCTGTTTTTTCCAAGACAAAGTTTTTTACACGATCCATATTGGTTACCAAGACGATCATGGAGGTTTCTTTGTCTGCTGCTTTGATTGCTTCTAGGTCAGCTTCTGCTACAAGCGTATCAGGTGTCACTTGCTGTCCTTCTGTTACTTTCACATCGAATGGCGTACCGCCTAAGTCAACTGTGTTGATGCCCATGTGAAGCAAGATTTCTAAGCCATTTGGTGTCGTAATGCCGATAGCGTGTTTTGTTGGGAAAACAGAACTTATTACTCCAGTAACCGGAGAATAGATATGTCCGTTTTCTGGTTCTACAAAGTAACCTTCACCCATCATTTTTTGTGCAAAAACTGGATCACTTGCTTTATCTAAAGAAACAACTGTTCCGTCAGCGACTGATGAGAGGATAGTCACACTTTCAGCTGAAGCTTGAGGTACTGCTTTTTCAGGCACTTCATTTACTGTGGCTGTTTCGGTCGCTAGTTCTTCTTTTTCTAAACGGTCTTTAGGAATACCGAAGAAGAATGTAGCAACGAATCCACCAGCGTAAGCGGCCAATAAACCAAGGATATAGCCTAACCATTTACCGTCAGAGATCAATGGGATCAAAGCGGCTCCTGAAGGTCCAATAGCGATTGCTCCGACATTTCCGATCATTCCGATCACTGCCCCACCGATACCTCCACCGATACAAGCAGTAATAAATGGACGTCCTAGAGGTAATGTTACTCCGTAAATCAATGGTTCGCCGATTCCTAAGATTCCGACTGGTAAAGCCCCTTTGATCATTTCTGTTAATTCTTTGTCTTTTTTGCAGCGGATCCATAATGCCAATGCTGCACCCACTTGTCCTGCTCCGGCCATCGCAAGAATTGGAAGCAATAAGGTACGACCAGTTTCATCAATCATTTGTACATGGATTGGCGTCAAAATCTGATGTAGTCCGAACATGACCATTGGCAAGAATAATGTACCTAGAACGAAGCCGGCAAATGCTCCTCCAACACCAAGTACCCAGTTGATCCCACCGACCATGCCGTCAGAAATGAACCCTGCTAAAGGCATAATGAAGAAAATTTCGATCAGACCGATGGCAATCAGTGAAAGAGTTGGCGTAACGATGATATCTACCGCATCAGGTACTACTTTATGCAGTTTTTTCTCAACGATTGACAATAACCAAACTGCGAAGATAACACCTAAGATCCCGCCTTGTCCAGCGGTAAGAGCTTCATCGGTAAACAAGTTTTTCAGTGGTGCTTCCGGATTCATCCCTGTCAGCATCACAACGGCCCCCATAACTCCACCAAGCGTTGGCGTTGCACCAAAAACTTGTGCAGCATTGATACCTGTATAGATAACTAGATAGCTAAACATCCCGTTTTTCAAGATGTTCATCACATCGATATATTGTTGCCATGTTCCTGCGTCTAGTGTTCCAGCTGTGACTAAGTTTGCTAAAACTGCGGCAATCCCTGCCACGATCCCAGTACCGACAAATGCAGGGATCATTGGTACAAAGATATTAGAGATGTCTTTTAATACCGATTTGATCTTAGAGGGTTTTTGTTTCGATTTTTGTGCCGCTTTCATTTCTTGTGCCCGTTCGTTTACACGGTCTTTTCCAGATGCAGAAGAACTTGCTGTAGATGCACTAGCAGAAGGAAGTTTTTCTCCTAATTTCACGCCTGCTAAGTCAACCATTTCCTGCGCTACTTTGTTCACTTTCCCAGGTCCGATGATGACTTGGAGCTGTTCATCCTCTACTACGCCAAGTACTCCTGGAATCGCTTTTAATTCCGAGATATTTACAAGATCATCATTGATGACCTTCATACGTACACGAGTCATGCAGTGGACAATGCTTTCAACATTGCCCATACCGCCTGCTCCTTGATAAATTTGTTTTGCCAGTTCTTCCAAAGTCAATTCGTTTTTTGCCATGGTCTTTTCCCCCTCATAAGGTTCCTTTTACAAAACCGTTTGCTTCAGCTAATTTTGCTTGAGCTGCCTCTTTATCACTATTTGTCAAAATCATGACGATAGCCAGTTTGACATTTTGATCTGCTTCTTCAAAGTACTTTTCAGCTGTTTCGTAGTCAGCTTCTGTCGCTTGCATGATGATTCGTTTTGAGCGTTCGATTAGTTTTTCATTTGTTGGTTTGACGTCGACCATCAAGTTATTGAATACTTTACCGATACCGATCATACTGATAGTAGAAATCATATTCAAAATCAGTTTTTGTGCTGTTCCTGACTTCAATCGAGTAGAGCCTGTCAAAAATTCTGGTCCTGCATCGACTTCAATTGGGAAATCCGCATGCTTGCTGATTTCTGCTTGTTTATTGCAAGAAATCGTTCCTGTAACAGCACCAATCGATTTTGCGTAATCTAATCCACCAATCACATATGGTGTACGACCGCTAGCTGCGATACCAATAACTATATCATTTTTTGTTAAATTCAGCTTGATTAGATCTTCTTGCCCTAATTCATAAGAATCTTCGGCTCCTTCGACGGCTACAGTCATTGCTTCTTCTCCACCAGCAATTAGACCTATGACCATTTCCGGTTCTACACCGAATGTCGGTACACATTCAGCAGCATCTAATACACCAAGTCTACCACTCGTTCCAGCTCCCATATAAATCAAGCGACCACCTTTTTTAAAGGATTCAATCGTGTTGGCGATCACTGGCTCGATACTTGTCAGTTCTTTTTCAACAGCAGCGGCCACTTTCTGATCTTCTTTGTTCATTAGTTGGACTGCTTGAGAAATACTCATTTCATCTAATCCAAAAGTTTCTTGGTTTCTGCGTTCCGTTGTTAGGTTCTCTAAATTGATTTTGCTCATTTTTTATCTTCCTTCTTTTCTTATAAATTGATAGTTCATACCAGCTTTGATTTGGTTGATCAGCGGTAGTTCTTCTTTGATGACTTTGGCTACTACATTCACTTTTTCATCCGCTGGCAAATCATATTTAGTTAATTGGATCTCGCCCATATAGCGCAAATACTTTTCGTTATCTAAAGTAATAGATCCTTTCATACGCTTAGCTGTATTTCTTACAGGGATTGGCGGAATCTCTCGAAAACGAGCATCTGCGCTTCGTATGACATCTCTTGCATCATCTTGCCGATTCGTATGTTTTCCTAATATATATTCGTAAAAATCTTCATCTACAGATTCCGTATGCAGCAAGACTGTCTGTTCTTTTTGGAAAGAAGCAAATTGCTCCTGAACGTGTTCTGACAGACCTGCATCTCCGATATAAACAATATCCGTGTTACTTGCTAATAGATCAAGAGCGCCTGCTAGAGGATGGATCCCTCGATGTTCTTCCAAAGTCGGTAATCCTTGATACAGTGGACCTCTCAACTCTGTATCTCCTGGTACAAAGCCTTGGACAAGGAATCCTTGAGTTTTGAGCCATTGATTTTTTTCCTGATACCATTCTTTGTCCAGCCCTGTTTCAGGACGTGGATAATAATTATGCCAAGCTTCGATCTGTGAGAAATCAGCCGCTGCTTCTTTCAACTCATCGATATCTTTAGGCGTGATCGTGCTGGCATTCAAACTGATTTTCAATTGATGTGACCAGTCGGCGATCTGCTGATTAGAAATATGATAATCCATTCTTAACCCTGTTACACCAATTGCTTTCAAGGGTGTTAGATCTTCTAATGAAAAGCCAGCTCGTTTCAATGCTTCTCCTGAAATATCGACCATCAACTCTAGTTTATTCTTTTTCGCTTCGCTTCCTAGTTCGATCAATCGATTTTGATAAGCCGAAACATCATCTTCTGGTATATGCATGGAAGTGAAAATACCGACAAAGCCATTGGATGCCATTTGGCGGATATACTGTTTCTTCTCTTCTGACAAAGGATCATTCATAAATATTGAAAAGCCAAACATATTATCCCTCTTTTTCTGTATCCGTATTCATTTCTATGACTAGAGTATATATCTAAAGAAACAAAATTTCAATACTTTTGTTAAAATAATTAAATTTTATTTCTAAAAATTGGATTTATATTGCCAAAAGAATTGACACAGCCACAAAAAAGGCACTGCTAAGAAAAAGCAGTGCCTTGAAACATTTTATTTAAATAACACAAAAGTCTAATTACTCATAAGAAATTAATTCTGTATTGTCTACCATGAATGTAAAGAACCCTTCATTAGGCATTGGATGAAAATAAGCATTGATCACTCTTATCAAGGCATTATGACAGACTAACAAGTAGACATTTTCTTCGTCTTCCATGCATTCTTTCAATAAAGGAACGATTCGTGCGTACACATCTAAGACCGACTCTCCATTTGGGAAACGTACAGCAAACGCTAAACGCGCTTTTTGAAAGTTTTCATCTTTGCTTGGCAGTCCGTCATAATCCCCAAAATCCATTTCTACCAATCGCTCATCAGCGGTCATCGGCAAATTGAGACGTTCAGCTACTGCTTGTGCTGTATCTCTTGCTCGTTGAAGAGGGGAATGGATGATTTTCGTAATTGGAACAGGCAAATCTACTACCTTTTCTGCTAGTGCCTGTGCCTGCATCTGTCCTTTTTCAGTCAGCGGCACATCTGCCCGCCCGCAAACTAATCCTTGTGCGTTCCAAGTTGTTTCTCCGTGTCTCGTTACATAAAGCATGTGATTCTCTCCTTCGTTGACAAAGTTCTCCTTAACCATACCTTGTTGTCTTTGAGATTACAAGGTTTAGATTTTCTCAAGAGAAATAATCTCAGTAGATACTTTATCTAGAAAGGTTTGATCATGTTCCACTAGTAACATAGCAGGTTTCACGTTCAAAATCAGTTGTTCTAATTGTTCTTGATTGAAGACATCCAAATAATTCAATGGTTCATCCCATATATATAGCTCAGCTGGTTGTGATAAAGATTTAGCCAATTCCACTTTTTTCCGTTGCCCCATACTCATCTGTTCGATTTTGTTATGAAAAACATCTCTTTCCATCCCAAGCTTTCGGAGATTATTCAAAAATGCTTGGTAGTCTACTCGGTTTTTCTCCGCGAATTCCGCCAACGTCCCTCGATTGTCTTCATAATTTTGGCGTACGTAACTAATGGTCAAATGTTTGGGCTGGGATTTTTCTCCTACAACCTTGCCGCTGAATGTTCCCAGAAGATAATGGATAATGGATGACTTTCCCGCGCCGTTAGGACCTGAAATTGCCACCCGCTGATGAGGTTCGATCGTAAAGTGAACTGGCTCGAATAACAGATTTTCATACCCTAATTGAAGATTTTCTACGCTTAACAGCCGTTTATGATGAGACACTTGACTATTCATCGTCAAAGCATCGATATACTCGATATCTTTTAATAATTTTTCTTTCTCACTGATCTGGGTTTCCATCCGATTCACGATTGCTTTAGATCGTTTCATCGTCCGTGCAGCATCAGCGCCTACTGCTCCTTTATTCACTCGCCTAGATTCCGTATCGATGAATCCGACTTTTTTCTTTGTTTTGTCTCCTTCACGGGAACGAGACCATTCTGCTTTTTCTGCCGCTGTTTTCTTTAGCCTGCTGACTTCTTTTTTCAATTTTTCATTTTTAGCTATTTCAAATTCATCACGAAGTTTTTTCTGTTCTTCATAGATAGAGAAATTCCCTTGATAAAGTTCCAGTTGGCTCTTTTCGATTACTAAAACATGGTCCACTACTTCATCGATAAATCCCCGATCATGACTCACCACGATGAATCCTTGTTTTTTCTTTTTCAAATAAGCCGCTACTTGTTTTCTGCCAGAGATATCCAAATGATTCGTTGGTTCATCGATTAACGGGAAATGAGTGTCATCCACAAATAAGAGTGCCAGTAGGACTTTTGTCTTCTCTCCTCCTGATAGTGTGCTGAATTCTCTCCATAAGATTTCAGGATCTGTTTGCATCAGTTGGAGCTCTCTTTCAATTTCCCATATCTCAAAATCCGTAATCTCATTTAACACATAATAGGTCAAACGCTCTTTATCTTTTGTTTGCTGCGGGAAATAGACAAACGCTTGCTGATGGATCACTTGCCCTTGGTAAGGGAGTTTGTTTTGCAGGATATTCAGTAAAGTTGTCTTTCCTCGACCGTTTCGTCCGATAAGTCCTAGTTTCCATTGGGTGTCAAAGTTTAGATTGGCTTGTTCAAATAATAATGTGCCTTGGCTGTCATAGCCGAATGTCAGATTTTTTATTTCGATTTTAGACATTATTCCATCACCTCGTAAAAAAAGACCAGTCCTATTTTCAGAACTGGCTAAAGAGGATGCAAGGGTTTGGTGCACACAAAAAGACCCATACATCGAAAGAACCAAGCCAATCCTGAAAATCTGCACACTGCTCCCTTGTCTCCACAAGGTACAGTCTGAATGCAGCTTTCATCAATCGACTTAATTTTTCAATGCACGGATCCCTCACTTTGTCCTATATTTGAAATTACGATAGCATAAAGAAATTGATTTTGTCAACTACTTCGGGAGGATGGTGAAAAATCTGCTGAGTGTCTGTCCTAAGATTTTTGTTTTTTCTAATGTTTGCCTGTGTTCCATTGCTTCCTCTAAATCGATTGGTCCTAATTGAATGCTTAAGACAATAGGGAGAAAATCAGAGAGTCCTTCCAACTCTTGGTCCCTACTTCCGCAAATAGCGATTATTGGTTTTCGATATTTTTTTGCAAGCACTGCTACGCCATATGGAACTTTTCCGTGGATTGTTTGCTGATCAATCCGCCCTTCTCCTGTAATGATGACATCTGCTTGTTCGATCTGTTTTTCTAATCCAGTGATTTGGCTGACCAACTCAAAACCAGAGACCATCTTCGCTCCTAACAAAAAAAGGGCTCCGCCAATACCGCCTGCTGCTCCGCTTCCTGGGATGTCATCTAAATCCACCTCCCAAACATCTTTTATCTGCTGAGCAATCTTTTCTGCTTGTTTATCCAAGAAAGCTAACGTCGTATCCGTTCCTCCTTTTTGTCTTCCAAATTGCCAAGCAGCTCCTTGTTGACCTGTATATGGGTTGGTCACATCTGCAGCGATGATCACTTTTGCTTTAGAAACAAGAACGTTCCTTCGATCCAAATGAAGTTTTCTAGTAGATAACAAAGGATTTCCTTCTGTGTACCCTTCTAAAGAAGCACCCAAGGATTGGAGTAATCCTAGACCACCATCGCTACATCCGCTTCCTCCTAAAGTGACAATGATTTGTTCCACTTCTTGAAGCAGTGCATCTTTGATAAGCTCTCCCAAGGCATAACTAGAAGCAAGTCGGATGGTTTGATCCGTTGGTTTATCAAGTAAATCTAATCCTAATACTTGTGCAGATTCAATGACTGCGGTATTTTTTCCTTGCCAGTTCGTCAATAAATAAGTGATTTTTCGCTGACGAAATAAGAGATCCATCCCATCAATCGTACGCCAGGTTCCCCCGAGCGCGTAATAGATTGCTTCTGCAGTATTTTCTCCGCCATCTGCAATCGGCACATTGATTTTTCTTCCTTTACGGTCTTCCCAGCCATTTAGAACTGCCTGATTTAATTCAAATGAAGAAGCACTTCCTTTAAATGAATCGATTGCCGCTAAAATATCCATCTATATCCCTCACTTTCTTCTTAAGTAAGACACTTTTTTTCACTTTTTTCAAACAAAACAATGCTATTTTCTTCTGTTTTTCTATATACTAAAAGGGAACTCATTGAATAAAGGAGAGAAAAAACATGAAAATCGCAATAGCTGGAGCCGGAGCAATGGGCAGCCGAATCGGATTGATGTTGCATCAAAGCGGAAATGAGGTCGTCTTGATCGATCGCTGGCCTGCTCACATTGAAGCCATTCGTACAAATGGATTGATTGCTGACTTTAATGGCAAAGAAGTAGTTGCAAAACTGCCAATCTATTCACCAGAAGAAATCATCGAAAGCAACGAACACGTGGATTTGATCGTAGCCTTGACAAAAGCGAATCAATTAGATGATATGTTTCGTTCGATCCAATCCATTATTACTGAGAATACTTATGTTTTGTGTTTACTGAATGGATTAGGTCATGAAGATGTACTGGAAAAATATGTACCAAAGAAAAATATCTTATTTGGGATCACGATGTGGACAGCTGGTCTAGCTGGTCCCGGAAAAGTCACATTATTAGGTGATGGAGAAATCGAACTAGAGAACTTGGAACCAGAAGGCGAAGCATTTACAAAAAAAGTTGTAGAAGTCTTTCAAGAAGCAAGATTGAATCCAATCTATAGTCATAATGTTCGTTATTCCATTTGGCGAAAAGCTTGTGTAAACGGAACATTAAATGGATTATGCACGATCTTGGATTGTAATATTGCTGAACTAGGTGCGCAAAAAGCGGCAGAGGGCATGGTTCGAACGATCGTATCTGAGTTTGCTTCTATCGCAGCAATAGAAGGAATCACATTAGATCAAGAAGAAGTGTACCAGCATATTGCTTCTACTTATGATCCTGACAACATCGGGTTGCATTACCCATCTATGTACCAAGACCTGATCAAAAACCATCGTTTGACTGAAATCGACTACATCAATGGTGCCGTTTGGCGAAAAGGACAAAAATATGATATTGCTACACCCTATTGTGCCTTTTTGACCCAATTAGTCCATGCAAAAGAAGGAATCCTTGGCGCAGAATAAAAGGCTCTCTGATGAGAATCAGCTGGATCAGCAGCTGGTTCTCATTTTTTTACCCCCACGAAAGATCAAAAAGAAAAACACAATTCTCATGTTGCCATAAGAATTGCGCTTGTTTATTTTCATCTATGATTGTTTGGCACTTTTATTTATTTTTAACAGAGGAAAGATCGTATTCATATTGTTCATAAATAGCGGAGTCAGTAGTGAAAAAACGTTTTGCCCAATTTTCTGCATCAAAAAATTCCAACAGTTCTGATGGGATTGGCTGAAATGGCGTATGCAGAAATTCCGGTAATTCATCTAAATCACGTTCTTGAAGCAAAAAAATATTTTCAGGATGATAAAACTGATAATGAGCTATGGCTTGATTATCTGTCACTAGCTTCTTTTGAAAATACATAGATTCAAACGTTCGCAAAGTCACTCCTTGCTGCCCTTCCCGCAACAGTTCTAGAATCCCGCTCGATTCCCCAGTTTTTTTCAGATACTCTTCATAAGTAAGGTATCCAGGTTGTTCATTTCCTCGAAGCGGAAGAATAAAGTAATTGGTCGTAACACCTCTTTTTGTAAATTCCTGCTTATATTTTTCTGCCCGTTCTTTTCTGCCGTTATTTGTTGCACCAAAAAAAAGATCCGTCTTTGGTTCGCTAGAAGAAAAATCCATATGTTTCGAATAAAAGGAACTATTATGTTTTAGTCCAAGTTCTTTTGCTTCCAAAAAATCAAAATGATAAATCTCATCGATTGACGGTTCATCTTGTGCCTGTTTCAGCATCGCCTCGTGTTCTGCTTTGAAGTGGTTCCAAAAAAATAACACGATTTTTGCATTGGTAAATGGACGCACGCGTCGAGCCATCTCCATATCAAATCCATAATCTAAAAAAACGATCAGCTGATAATTTGCCAACTGTTGTCGAGCCGATTTAATGAATTCCGACTGTAGTAAATCTTTTCCGGACCAAACATCTAAAGAGCGGATGGAAGGAAAAAAATAAAGTGATTTATTTTTCGCAACTAGCAATACGTCGTTTTTGTTCATCTGTTCCGCCTCACTTTCTCTGTCACTTTTTCCTATGATAGCCTGTTTAAATAGTAAAAAGCCAGTAAAACGCTTCCTATTATTTTTATAAAAATTTAATATTTCTATGAAAATACGATGAAATAAATCATTCTTCCATTAAAATATGCCTAAAAGTTTTCTGAATAGTTGTAATTGTCTGAAAATTTGTTATCATTAGTCATTGTTATTATTGCTATTTATTCTTACTATACATTTTGATTGTGAATTTAAAAGAAAGAGGTTATTTATGGAAGATAAAAAATTGAAAAAACAACTTAGCTCCCGACATATCACCATGCTAGCTTTGGGTGGAGCGATTGGTGCAGGTCTATTTAAAGGAAGTGGCGAAGCGATTGGAATCGCCGGCCCTTCTGTATTGATCGCTTTTTTGATTGGCGGAATGATTTTATATATCGTGATGAAAGGTCTGGGAAAAATTGTTTTAAGTGGTGGCGATACGCACCACGGATTATCTGGATTGATTCGTCCATATCTAGGTGCTCATTCTGCCGATTTTACCGATTGGGTCTACTGGTCCATGTGGATTATCAATATCATTGCTGAAGCTGTTGCAGCTGCTTCCTTTTTACAGTTGTGGTTCCCCCACGTCCCAGCTTGGGTATTTGTTTTTATGTTGGCTGTTTTAACTACTATCATCAATCTTTATTCGGTACGATTATTCGCAGAGACAGAATATTGGCTGGCCTTTGCTAAAATCAGTGTCATTATCCTATTGATCATTTTTGCTGCTTATCTTGTTGGTCAGCAAATGTTGGGTTCTGGTGTTTTCCCTACCCTTCAACAATTGACTGATCATGGTGGTTTTACTCCTCATGGTATGAAGGGAATCATCAGTTCTTTGCTTGTAGTTATCTATTCTTACGGCGGTTCTGAGCTGATTGCTATCACAGTAAGCGAAGCAGATGATCCTAAACGTGCGATTCCTAAAGCAATCAAAGGCGTTATGGGAAGAATCATTTCCTTTTACATTATTCCTTTATTTTTGCTTTTGATTATTTTTCCTTGGAATACATTAGCAGGTACGAACGTTAGTCCTTTTGTGATGGTATTTGAAAAAATGAATATTCCATTTGCAGCAGATATCGTCAATTTCGTGATTGTTCTTGCTCTGTTCTCGTCTATCAATTCAGGTGTGTATGCTTCTTCGAGGATTTTGTTCTTCCGCTTGAAAGATCGAAAAGGTTCCTCTAGAAAACTAGCTGTTTTAAACAAGCATCAAGTACCGCAACGTGCTGTGCTGTTTTGTACCAGTGTTCTTTATCTAGGTGTGGCTCTTTCTTATTTTGTCGGTGACAAATTATTTGGCTATCTGGCAGGTTCTCTTTCCTATACAGTATTATTGATCTGGATCATTATCAGTGCTGCGTCCTTTATACTGGCACTAAGGAAAGGAACGTTATGGGACAAAGGAATCAGCTTTTTTGCATTAGCAGTCTTAGGGTTGATTTTCCTTGGTATCCTATTCACGAACTCCATTGGGGTAACTGTATTGACCGGTCTGCTTTACCTGTTCATTTATTTCAGTTATCAAAAAAAGAACGATGCTTTCGTCTTGATGAATGAATGAAACCAATAGAGAATTTTATTCTATTTATATTGAATAGCTGGAGCTATTGAAAAAGGAGCTGCGACAAAAATTGTTGCAGTTCCTTTTTCCGAATAAACGGTGTTCAAAAACTTACATCTGCGGTAATAAGAACAGCTTTTTCACGACCTTTCCACTAAACGGTGTTCTCCTGTCAACTCCTCGGTCACAAGTCTCAATATTCAACAAACATGAGAAACTATTTTTTGAAATTGTTCCTTGTGACTCAGTGTTAAACGGCAGGCTCACGACCTCTTGATAAACGGTGTTCAAAAACCATCTGTGCAGATTAATTGATTGTTCTCCACGTTCATGACATGATAGAAGAAAGGAATGAAGAAAAAGGAGTTTGTTTTAAATGAAAAAGTATTGGAAGTTTTTGTTGATGATTGGTGTTTCGACGGTAGTCATGTTTGGTATGATGTATTTGAATGTTTATGCGCTCGACCATATCTTCTTCAGTCGCACACGTGTATTCATGGCGCTGATGATGGGTGCAGTCATGGCAGTCATCATGTTGTTGTTCATGTGGAAAATGTATAAAAACAAAAAGATAAATGCTATGATTTTAGCGGCAAGTCTTCTTGTTTTTGCTGGTTCCTTATTTATGGTACGAAGCCAAACAACTGTCAACGATACGGCGTGGATGAAGGCAATGATCCCTCATCACTCTATTGCTATCTTGACAAGTAAACGAGCTGATTTAAAAGATCCTGAAGTAAAAAAATTAGCGGAAGAAATCATTCAGGCACAAGAAGAAGAGATCGATAAAATGAAAAAAATGATCAAAGAAATGGAATGACCATTATCTATCCAAACAGAAAAAGAGGTTGTGAAAAAGCTGCCCTGCATCAAGTAATAAGAACAGCCAAACAAAAATAGCTCCTCCTATTTTTCGTTTGGTTGGGCTTATTACCGCAGATGCAAGCTTTTGAACACCGTTTATCGAGAGGTTGTGAAAAAGCCGCTTAGTTTCGAGTATGAAGAAAAATTTTGTGA